>NZ_JBWKTH010000005.1:0-216853 GCF_059420225.1 Pseudomonas sp. GW821-FHT04D07 | reverse complement strand
AGACTTTGTGTGCAGCTCAACAGAAGCCTGTGTTGAGTCCAGACTTTGTGTGCAGCTCAACAGAAGCCTGTGTTGAGTCCAGACTTTGTGTGCAGCTCAACAGAAGCCTGTGTTGAGTTCAGACTTTGTGTGCAGCTCAACAGATGTCCGTGTCGAGCCTGGACTTTGTGTACGACAAAAATCTAATGTGGGAGCGGAGCTTGCCCGCGAAGGGGCCCTTGAGGTCACCCTATAATCATGACCCCTTGCGCCTGGCCAGTTTCATCACCACCACAAAAAACACCGGCACAAACACCACCGCCAGTGTCGCCGTTATCATCCCGCCGATCACCCCGGTACCAATGGCCTGCTGACTCGCCGAACTGGCGCCCGTAGCAATCGCCAGCGGCACCACCCCGAGGATAAACGCCAGGGACGTCATGATGATCGGACGCAAGCGCAGCCGAGCCGCCTGCACCGTCGCATCCAGCAGATCATGCCCCTCGTCGTACAGACTCTTGGCGAATTCGATGATCAAAATCGCGTTCTTCGCCGACAGACCGATGATGGTGATCAAGCCAACCTTGAAAAACACGTCGTTCGGCATCCCCCGCAAGGTCACCGCCAGCACCGCGCCAAGCACCCCGAGCGGCACCACCAGCAGCACCGAGGTCGGGATCGACCAGCTTTCGTACAACGCCGCGAGACAGAGAAACACCACCAGCAGCGACAGCCCCAGCAGCGTGGTCGCCTGGGCGCCAGACAAACGCTCCTGCAACGACAACCCGGTCCATTCCAGGCCAAGTCCCGCCGGCAACCGCGTCACCAGTCGCTCTATCTCCGCCATCGCCTGCCCGGTGCTGTGCCCGGCCTTGGGCTCGCCGGAAATGGAGATGGCCGGATAGCCGTTGTAACGGGTCAGTTGCGCCGGACCCTGGGTCCACTGCGCCCGGACAAAGGCCGACAGCGGCACCATTTTCCCACGGCTGTTGCGCACATTGATCTGCAGCAGATCGGCCACCTGGCTACGCTGGTCGCCGTCGGCCTGAATCACCACCCGTTGCATGCGCCCCTGGTTCGGGAAATCGTTGACATAGCTTGAGCCCAGTGCGGTGGAGAGCAGCGCACCGATATCGGCAAAAGACACCCCCAGTGCATTGGCCTGCTGACGGTCGACTTCCAACTGCACCTGTGGTGCTTCGGCCAAGGCGCTTTCCCGGACGTTGGCCAGTACCTGACTCCTCGAAGCCGCTTCCAGCAACTGGCTGCGGGCTTTCATCAGCGCCTCATGCCCAACGCCGCCACGGTCCTGCAAGCGGAATTCGAAGCCGCTGGAGGTACCGAGGCCGTCCACTGGCGGCGGCAGGATCGCGTAGGCCACGGCATCCTTGATCTCGCCCAGTGCGCGGTTGGCGCGGTCGGCAATGGCTTGTGCCGAGTCCTTGGCGCCGCGTGCCGACCAGTCCTTCAGGGTGGTGAAGGCCAGCGCGGCGTTCTGGCCGCTGCCGGAGAAGCTGAAGCCGAGGATCATGGTGGTGTCGCCGACCCCCGGTTCCGTGGCGTTATGCGCTTCGATCTGTTCCACCACCTTGATCGTGCGGTTCTGGCTCGCCCCTGGCGGCAGCTGGATATCGGTGATGGTGTAGCCCTGGTCTTCCACCGGCAGGAACGAGGCGGGCAGGCGCATGAAGCACAGCCCCAGCAGCCCCAGCAACAGGCCATAGACCAACAGGTAGCGGCCGCTGCGTTTCAGTGCATAGACCACCCAGCCTTCATACTTATTACCAAGCTGCTCGAAACGACGGTTGAATGCACCGAAGAAACCGCCCTTGGCGTGATGCTCGCCTGGGGCAATCGGCTTGAGCAGGGTGGCGCAGAGTGCCGGAGTCAGGGTCAGGGCGAGGAAAGCCGAGAACAGGATCGAGGTCGCCATGGACAACGAGAACTGCTGGTAGATCACCCCCACCGAACCCTGCATAAAGGCCATGGGAATAAACACCGCCACCAGCACCAGGGTGATGCCGACAATGGCGCCGCTGATCTGGCCCATGGCCTTGCGCGTGGCGTCTCGTGGCGACAACCCCTCATTGGCCATGATCCGTTCGACGTTCTCCACCACCACGATGGCGTCGTCCACCAGGATACCGATGGCCAGGACCATGCCGAACATGGTCAGCACGTTGATCGAGAACCCCAGGGCCAGCATGGTGGCGAAGGTGCCCATCAGCGCCACCGGTACCACCAGTGTCGGGATCAGGGTGTAGCGGATGTTCTGCAGGAACAGGAACATCACGGCGAACACCAGCAACATGGCTTCGCCCAGGGTGTAGACCACCTTGGTGATCGAGACCTTGACGAACGGCGAGGTGTCATAGGGAATCTTGTATTCGACCCCGGCCGGGAAATAGCGCGACAACTCGTCGAGCTTGGCGCGTACCAGGGTGGCGGTGTGCAGGGCATTGGCGCCGGGGCTCAACTGCACACCGAAGGCGGTGGACGGCTTGCCGTTCAGGCGGGTGCCGTACTGGTAGTTCTGGCTGCCGATTTCCACCTGGGCGACATCGCCGATGCGCACGCTGGAACCGTCGGGATTGGCCCGCAGGACGATATCGGCGAACTCCTTCGGCGTGCTCAGTTGGCCCTTGACCAGCACCGCGGCATTGATTTCCTGGGTCGGACGCGCCGGCAGGTCGCCGATGCTGCCCGCCGAGACCTGGGCGTTCTGCCCGGCCACGGCGGCGCTGACATCCGCCGGGGTCAGGTTGAAGCCCACCAGCTTCTGCGGGTCGATCCAGATCCGCATGGCCCGTTCGGCGCCGTATAACTGGGCCTTGCCGACACCCTCGAGACGCTTGATCTCGTTCATCACGTTGCGCGCCAGGTAGTCGCTGAGGGCGCTTTCGTCGTACTTGCCGTCGCTGGAGGTGAGGGTGGCGAGCAGCAGGAAACCGGCGGAAACCTTTTCCACCTGCAAACCTTGCTGGGTCACGGCTGCCGGCAGGCGTGACTCAACCGCTTTCAGGCGGTTCTGCACATCGATCTGGGCCATTTCCGGGTTGGTGCCCGGTTGGAAGGTCGCGGTGATGGTGGCGCTGCCCAGGCTACTCTGGGATTCGAAATACAGCAGGTGGTCGGCGCCATTGAGCTCCTGCTCGATCAGGCTGACCACGCCTTGGTCCACGGTCTGCGCCGAGGCGCCGGGATAGACGGCGGTGATCTCCACCTTGGGTGGCGCGACGTTGGGGTACTGCGCCACCGGCAACTGCGGGATGGCCAGGGTGCCGGCCAGCAGGATGAACAAGGCGACCACCCAGGCGAACACCGGCCGGTCGATAAAGAAATGCGGCATGCTCACTGTCCTTTGGACTGGGCGAGGGGAAGAGGGCTGTCGTCGATCTGCACTTTCTCGCCGGGACGGGCGTGTTGCAGGCCCTCGACGACGATACGCTCACCGGCCTTGAGGCCGTCGGTGACGATCCAGCGATCGTTCTGCACGGCGCCCAGCTGCACCGGCTGCTGGCTGACTCGCTGATCGGCATCCACCAGCAGCACCTGAGCGATCCCGGCGCTGTCACGCTGGATGGCCCGTTGCGGCACGGTGATGGCTTCGTGGTTGACCGCCTGTTCGATGCGCACCCGGACGAAGCTGCCGGGCAGCAGGTCGAGGTCCGGGTTGGGGAATTCGCTGCGCAGGATCACCTGGCCCGTGCCGGGGTCGACGCTGATATCGGTGAACAGCAACTTGCCCGGCAGCGGGTAGGCACTGCCGTCGTCCTGGATCAGCGTGGCCCTGGCCTGGCTCTGCCCGACCTGCTGCAACTGTCCGGCGCGCAGGGCGCGGCGCAGGTCGTTCAGTTCGCGGGTCGATTGGGTCAGGTCGGCGTGGATCGGATTCAACTGCTGGATCAGCGCCAGGGCGGTGGTTTCATTCTGGCCGACCAGGGCGCCTTCGGTCACCAGCGCACGACCGATACGTCCGGAAATCGGCGCGGTGACGGTGGCATAACCGAGGTTGAGTCGGGCCCGCTGCACGGCGGCCTTGTTCGCGGTAACATCGGCGGCACTCTGGCGCGCGGCGGCTTCGGCGTTGTCGTAGTCCTGGCGGCTGACCGCATGGCTGTCCACCAGATCGCGGTAGCGCTGGTGTTGCAGGCGGGTCTGGAAGGCATTGGCCTCGGCCTTTTGCAAGCTGGCAAGCGCACTGTCGAGGTCGGCCTTGAACGGCGCCGGGTCGATGCGGAACAACACATCGCCCTGTTTCACGTCGCTGCCTTCACGAAACACCTGCTGCAGTACCACGCCGGCTACCCGTGCGCGGACTTCGGCGCTGCGCGGCGCGGCGATGCGCCCGCTCAGCTCGCTGTTGATCGACAGGCTCTGGCTCTTGATCGTTTCGACCCGAACCTTGGGCGGGGGCGGCGTGTCCGGGGCTTTCGCGGATTGGTCACAGGCGCTCAGGGTCAGCGCCAGGGCCGACAGGCAAAGCGGGGCAAACAGCTTCTTCAACATAACAGAGTCCCAATAATGACCCCCGCATGCTAAGGGCCGTGGTCAAGCGCTGCTGTGAAGCTATGTAGGGCGTTGGTGAAAAAGTGTGAAGCTTCCGCTCGCAGGTGCGCGCAGGCGTATATCCTTCACGGTTTTCCGCTTCGTAAATTTACCTATGCCTAACATCCTGCTGGTCGAAGACGACAGCGCCCTCAGTGAATTGATCGCCAGCTACCTGGAGCGCAACGGCTACCAGGTCAATGTGTTGGCCCGTGGCGACCAGGTGCGCGAGCGGGCGAAACAGAACCCGCCGGACCTGGTGATCCTCGACCTGATGCTGCCGGGCCTCGATGGCCTGCAGGTATGCCGCCTGCTGCGCACCGATTCGGCAACGCTGCCAATCCTGATGCTGACCGCTCGCGACGACAGCCACGACCAGGTGCTGGGCCTGGAGATGGGCGCCGACGATTATGTGACCAAGCCCTGCGAACCCCGGGTGTTGCTGGCCCGGGTACGGACCCTGCTACGCCGTAGCAGCCTGGCCGATCCGCAGGTGGCCAGCGACCGGATCCTGATGGGCAACCTGTGCATCGATCTGTCGGAACGCACGGTGAGCTGGCGCGAGCAAGCGGTGGAGCTGTCCAGCGGCGAGTACAACCTGCTGGTGGTGCTGGCTCGGCATGCCGGCGAGGTGCTCAGTCGCGATCAGATCCTCCAGCGCCTGCGTGGCATCGAGTTCAACGGCACCGACCGCTCGGTGGACGTGGCGATTTCCAAGTTGCGCCGCAAGTTCGACGACCATGCCGGCGAGGCGCGCAAGATCAAGACCGTCTGGGGCAAGGGTTACCTGTTCAGCCGTTCCGAATGGGAGTATTGAGCCGATGCTGAAGATCCTCGTGCGGCTGTACCTGATCACCATCGTTACCTTCAGCGCGGCGATCTACCTGGTGCCTGAGCTGGTGATCGGGGTCTTTCACGAGCGCTTCATGCGTTACAACATGGACCAGTCGCGGGGCTTGCAGAGCCTGTTGATCGAACAGTTTCGCCAGGTGCCGAAAGAACAGTGGCCGGCAACGGCCACCCGCCTGGATCAGCGCTTCGGGCCCTTGCAGATCAGCCTGGTCCGCGTTGATGACCTGAGCTTCAGCGCTCCCGAGCAACAACGCCTGCGCGCTGGCGAGGATGTGATCCGCCTCGGCGACTGGGGCACCCGGACCCTGGCGGTGTCGCCGCTGGACGGGCAATGGGCGGTGGCCCTGCAAGTCCCGCCTGATCCGCTGGACGTGAACCTGTTGTACTGGAGCATGAACGTACTGATCGGCGCTGCGCTGCTGGCCTGTCTGCTGTTCTGGCTGCGTCCGCACTGGCGCGACCTGGAACGTCTCAAGCAAACCGCCCGACGCCTCGGCCAGGGCCAGCTCAGCGAGCGCACGAATATCCCGCCACGCTCCAATATCGGCGAACTGGCGACGGTGTTCGACACCATGGCCGACGACATCGAATGCCTGCTCAACCAGCAGCGCGACCTGCTCAATGCAGTCTCCCACGAGTTGCGTACGCCCTTGACCCGCCTGGATTTCGGCCTGGCCCTGGCCTTGTCCGAGGATCTGCCGGCGGCGTCCCGCGAGCGTCTGCAAGGGCTGGTGGCGCATATCCGCGAGCTGGACGAGTTGGTATTGGAGTTGTTGTCCTATAGCCGTTTGCAGAACCCGGCCCGGTTGCCGGAGCGGGTCATGGTGTCGCTGGACGAATTCGTCGACAGCATCCTCGGCAGTTTCGATGAGGAACTGGAAGCTCCGGACACCGTGCTGGATGTGCTGCTGCACGGTTCGCTGGAGCGCTTTGTGCTGGATCCGCGTCTGACCGCGCGGGCGCTGCAGAACCTCTTGCGCAACGCCATGCGTTATTGCGAGCGACGAATCCAGATTGGCGTCAGGGTCAACCTGGAAGGCTGCGAACTGTGGGTCGATGACGATGGCATCGGCATTCCCGAGTCGGATCGGGAGCGGATTTTCGAGCCGTTCTATCGCCTGGACCGCAGTCGCGATCGCGCCACTGGCGGCTTTGGCCTGGGCCTGGCGATCAGCCGGCGGGCGCTGGAGGCCCAGGGTGGCACCCTGACCGCCGAACAATCACCATTGGGCGGGGCGCGTTTCCGCTTGTGGCTGCCGACCGTGGCTTGTTAGAGGCGCTTCGCCGCCCCGTGGATGGGGTGCTCAGCGTCGCTGCGCCAGCACCCGTTTCACGCCTTCGAGCACCAACACCAGTACCGCCAGCCAGATCGGCAGGTAGGTCAGCCATTCACCCGGCCCGATGCTTTCCCCCAGCAGCAGGGCGACGATCACCAGCAGCACCGGCTCGACATAGCCGAGCAAACCGAACAGTCCGAACGCCAGCACCTTGCTTGCCAGCAGGTAACAGATCAGCGCCGCGGCACTGATCAGCCCGAGCAGCGGAATCAGCCCATACAACGCCGGCCGCAGATTGACCACGGCAAAACCCTGCTCGCCGTGTTGCACGAACCACCAGGCCACCGGCAGCAACAACGCCATATCGAGCCACAGACCACCGAGGTTGTCAGTGCCGTTGCGTCGGCGCAGCACGAAGTAGATCGGATAACCGATGGCCACCAGCAAGGTGGTCCAGGAAAAGCTGCCGACCCGATACAACTCGTTGAGCGCGCCACAGAGGGCGAGCAGGGCGGCAATGGTTTGCAGCCGCGACAGACGTTCGCCGTAGACGATGCGTCCGGTGAGGACCATGGTCAGCGGCAAGAGGAAATAACCCAGGGACACATCCAGGCTATGGCCGTTGAGCGGCGCCCAGAGGAATATCCACAACTGGACGCCGAGCATCGCCGAAGACACCAGCAGTTTGAGCAACAACAGGGGGTGTTGCCTGATTCGGACGAAGATCGCCGGGACCAGCTTCCAGTCCCCGGACACCAGCATGAACACGGTCATGCAGGGCACGGTCAGGAGCATCCGCCAACCGAAGATATCTTCACCGTTGAGGGGCGCGAGCAGGGACGTATAGAAATACATGATGGCGAACAGGCAGGACGCCAACACCGATAAAACAATACCTCGGGACACAACAGCCTCACGAAACGCTGGGTTCGGTTTTTTCCGGGAGGATAGCACCCTGCTTGAACAACAAGGCCTTCAATCCGCTTTCAGCGTCGATATCGGGGAACTCGGGTGGATTGTCCAGGCGGCGTTCGAACAGCATGCCCGGGGCCTCGCGGGTCACACCATCGATCAGGAAGTCCGAACCCACGGCCGGATCGTTCATGCAGGCGAGGACCAGGCCGTCGGCGCTGAGTAGTTCCGGCAGGCGGCGCAAGACCCGTTGGTAATCCTTGCTCAGCAGGAAACTGCCTTTCTGGAAGGACGGCGGGTCGATGATCACCAGGTCAAAAGGACCGCTGCTGATGACCTTGCCCCAGGACTTGAACAGGTCGTGGCCGAGAAAGCCGACCTTGCCCAGGTCGTGGCCGTTCAGGCGATGATTGTCGCGCCCACGGCTCAGGGCCGCGCGGGACATATCCAGGTTGAGCACATGCGCGGCTCCACCGGCGATCGCCGCCACGGAAAAGCCGCAGGTGTAGGCGAACAGGTTCAGCACCCGTTTACCCTGGGCATGCGCCCGTACCCAGTCGCGGCCGTAGCGCATATCGAGAAACAGGCCGTTGTTCTGTTTCTTGCCCAGGTCGACCTGATAACGCAAGCCACCTTCGGTGATCACCCACTCCTCGATGGCCTGGCCCACCAGCCATTCGGCGGGGCTCAGGGGCCGGTAGCGATGGTGCAGCAACAAGGTCTGGGCGCCGCTGGCCAGCCAGGCAGGCGACTGGCTGATCTCCATCAGCAGGTCCTTGAGGGCTTGCAACTGCTCGGGCTCCGGCTCCTTGAACAGCGAAACCAGCACCACGCCCTGCAGCCAGTCGACGGTCAGTTGCTCCAGCCCCGGCCAGCAGCGGCCCCGGCCGTGGAACAGGCGCCGGGTTTCCGCGGGGGCGGCGGCCAGGGCCGTGAGCAGGTGAGTGTGGAGGAGGGACAGGGCGTCGGGGGTCATCAGGCAATGCCGGCAAGTAAAGGGGCGGCATTTTAACCACATCCGCCCCAGGTCGTTGCGCGTTGTAGCGCCACGCATTTGATTTCCAGCAGTAGCCCTGGGTGGGCCGGGCAGCGACGTTGCGGCGCACGGGTGACTAGTGCTGCCAGGCGAAAGTCTGCTGCGCGACCACGAACATGACCCCGACCAGGGCGGCCAGCGGGATACGCAATTGAATGCGCGGCGGCCCGTTATCGCAGTTCAGCGAGGCTTGCCTGGAGCAACTCGGACAGCTGCCGCGTTGCTGCCGTGGGCGCTTCCACGGCCTGGTGCAGCACATAGCCGAGCATGGGCAGCGTGGGCAGGCTTTCAAGCACCGCCAGCTGAGCGGGCAGGCCGATGCGGGTGCGCAAAGTGACGCCGAGCCCGGCCGAGACGGCGGCCCAGATGCCACTGACGCTTGGGCTGGTCAGTGCCACTCGCCAGGGGATACGCGCCTGGTCCAGGGCTTTGGTTGCCGTGCTGCGCAAAATGCACGGTGCGTCGAACACCACCAGGGGCAACGGCAGGCTGTCAACTGGAAAGGGCAGCGGCAACTCACGTGAGCCTATCCAGTGCATCCGGGTTTCACCGAGACGCGTGGCGTGAGGCGTGCTAGCACCCGTTTCCCAGGCCAGCGCCAGGTCCAGGCGGCCATTCTCGATCATCGCCAGCAACTCGGCATTGCGGGCGATGCTGACTTCCAGGCTGACCCGCGGATGGACCCTGGAAAAGCGTCGCAGCACGTCGCTGAGCAGGTGTTCGGCGAAATCGTCCTGTAAACCGATGCGTACCGTCCCTTCGATGCGCGCGCCCTGCAAGCTGCTGAAAATCTCGTCGTTCAGTTCCAGCAGACGCCGGGCATGACTGAGCAGGGATTCGCCCGCGGCTGACAGGATAAGGCCGCGCCCCGACTTCACCAACACGGCGCTACCGACCTGGGTTTCGAGTTTTTTCAGTTGGGCGCTGACCGCCGAGGTCGAACGGCCAAGGCGCTCGGCGGCCTTGGCAAAGCTGCCGAGTTCGACACCGGCGACAAAGGTGCGCAATACATCAAGGTCGAAGGTGGGGTGGCGCATTGTAATCATCCACTTATTTGGGATTGTGGGTTCTATCTAATCTGATATTCGGAACTATCGTCGCTGGTTAACCTGCCTCCGTCAAATCAACGGTTTTGTTGGAGGTGGTATGCCTTTCGCCCGTATTTCCCTGCATCGGGGTAAGTCCCCCGAGTACCTGCGCCGCTTGTCCGAGGCGCTGCATGAAGCCTTGGTGGAAAGTTTCGAGGTACCGGCTACCGATCGCTTTCAGGTCATTCATCAGCATGAGATGGGTGAGCTGATCTTCGATCGCGACTACCTGGGCGGGCCTCGCAGCGAGGACTTTGTGCTGATTGCGATTACGGCGGGTCGCGTCCGGGATACCGAAACCAAACAGCGCTTTTATCAGCGTCTGGTGGAGCGCCTGAGCGTGGCGCCGGGTATTGATCCGGAGGATGTCATGGTGGTAATTAGCACCACCCAGGCGGATGAGTGGTCCTTTGCGGGAGGGCGGGGTAACTGATGAGCCGACCGGAGCCCATCCCCCTTGTGGGCGCTGGGTCGCCAAAAGCTTCGCGGGCAAGCACCGCTCCCACAGGTATTCAGTCGTAGGCGGAGGCTCGACTCGACACGGGCCTGGTGACTGTTATGGCCGAATCGTTCCCGGCTGTTCCTGATGCAGAGCGCGCAACCACGTTAAGCTGAGGGCCTTCCTTGTCGAGTGTAGCGACCATGATCGATTTTTCTTCCCTGGCGGTATTCGCCGCCGCCGTGACGATGTTGCTGGTGATTCCCGGGCCCAACATGGCCTTTGTCACCACCCATGCCCTGGCCCATGGCTGGAAAGGCGGGGTCGCGGCGGCGTTGGGTATCAGCCTGGCGGATCTGTTGATGACCGCGGCGGTCAGCGCCGGAATCGGCGGGCTGGTGATGAGCTGGGCACCGGCGTTCGAGCTGATCCGCTGGGCCGGTGCGGCCTATCTGCTGTGGCTGGCCTGGATGGCGTTGAAGTCGACGGTGCCGGCGGCGCAAGGTCAGGCCCCGCTGGGCTCGATGCGCTCGATCTTTATCCGGGCCACCCTGAACAGCCTGCTCAACCCCAAGGCCCTGCTGTTCTTCATGGTCTTCCTGCCGCAGTTCGTCAATCTCGAACACGGCGGTATCACTTTGCAGTTGGTTGGGTTGGGGGTCTTGCTGGCGTCGATTGCGCTGGTGTTTCATTCGTTGCTGGCACTCTTTGCCAACCTGGTACGCGGTCGGTTGCCCAGTGGTGGGGTGTCCAGGCGCCTGGGTAGCTACGGTTTTGCCGCCGTGATGGCGGGGCTGGCGGCGCGCCTGGTGTTGCTCAACCGCCCGACCTAGGCAAGACCGGTTATCATGCCCGGGCCTGAGGCGGATAACTGCCGAGGGTAAGCCTCAACCCTCGGAGCTCGATGTTCGATGTCCACGATCACCTTGTTTGAAACCCCGCCCCCGGAGTCGATCCACAGCCAGATCCAGCAGATGGTCGTCGATTACGTCACTGACGTCAGTCAGGTGGCCATCGCACCGAGCAATCCGCTCTATCAGCTGTATCAGTACGGGGTTGGTTATGAGGCGCATCTCTATATGCAGGCGATGGATGGCGCCAAGGGGCTGGCCGTCGAATTGATCGTGGCAACCGATGCGCAGGATCCCGATAAGGTCGTGGGTTTCCTGCTGTATCTGCCGGTAAAGGATGATCCGCAGGCCTGCTCGGTGGCCTATATGGCGGTGCGCGAAGGCTATCGACGCCAGGGTGTGGCACGGGCGATGCTGCAGCAGATGCTCGAGCGTTATCCCCACGCGGAACTGGCCTGTGTCGTCGGCAAGGTGCCGGTGTTCGAGGCCCTGGGTTTCCAGGTGCTGGCCGCGCGCGGGCCACAGGTGCTGATGAATACCCGTGACCACGGCACGGACGGCCTGGTGGCGGTGCTGGACATCGCCCCCATCTACCGTTCGCTGGAGGTACGACAGATTCATGCCTATCTGCTGCAACAACACGGCAAGCGTGCAATGGTCGACGCCGAGAAACAGCGTGACCGCCAGCTCGATCAGATGACTCGCCACACCAGGGCTTTTGTCCTGGAACGGCAGGGGGAGACTGGGTGACCACCCTCTCTTGAATCCGCCGCCATCCAGTGCAGGAGCCGGCTTGCCGGCGATGGCGGCCGTAAGGACGCCGCAAGACTCAAGGGCCTCATCGCCGGCAAGCCGGCTCCCACAAAGGCGATGTCCGGTCAGTCAGGGGGTGCCGAACATCGCGGTCCAGTAGATTCCCGAATCACTCTTCGGGTCCACCACATAGGCGGCACCCAGCTCGCGGAATTGTGGATTCATCAGGTTGGCGCAGTGACCGGGACTGGCCAGCCAGCCGTCGACCACCTTGCGCACGGTGTCTTGCCCGGCAGCGATGTTCTCGCCGATCAACTGGCCGTTGTAGCCCGCCAGTTCAGCCCGATCCCCCGGCATGCGCCCGTCACGGTCCTTGTGGTCGAAGAAGTTGTTGTTGGCCATGTTCCGGCTATGGCCTTCAGCGGCGCTCCCCAACACGGCGTTCCAGGCCAAGGGCGTTGTCGCGGCAAACGCCTGGCCGCCGCATTGGCGCGCTTGCGTACGGGCACTGTTGATCTGTTCAAGCAGCTTGCGGCCTTCCACCTGCCAGTCACCCAGGCGCGCGCTCAGTAACGGTCGCGCGAGCACGATGCGCCAGTCACGTCCTTCGCGGTTGACGCCGATATCGACGAACTGCGGATTCAGCACCACCTGACAGAAACTTTCCTGCACCGCTTTCATCGCCGCCGCCGCGTCACGCGGCCCCGACAGGCTGATCGCTTGCACGGTGACCATCGGATAGGCCTTGGCGGCCAGCTCCTGCTGCAAGTCGCCGGGGTTGTTGATGGGCAGTACCAGGCGTGGGTCGGTGGCGAGTGGCGGCAATTCCAGTGAGGCCTGGCTTGCGCAACGTCGCACCTGGCTACGGTAGTGGTTGATCGAGTCAACCAGTTGCGCCTGATCGGTGGAGGCGGCGCTGGCCGCCAACACCGGCCCGAGCGTCAGCGTGGCCAGACCGATAAGCGATGGTATGAAGCGCATGGGCATCTCCCTTGAACGGACTGTGCCCATGATGCCGGATTTCCCACACCAGGAGCAGTTGAACGTTGCTCAGCTCACCCTACAATCCGGGTAGGTTTTTTCTTTGTAAAGGCGAGGCATTTTCATTCAATCATGTGGCTGAGGTATTATGTCGCAGCATGGAAGTGTCTAGCGTGCCTATCCGAGGTGACCGGACGTCGAAGGAATCGCGAAAAAGCCTGGTGGGTCGGGGTGCATGAGCGGACAGATTCCGCTCATTGACCCGTTCCGCGCAAAGGCAAACAAAATGAGTGTCACCCAACCTAGCTGAAGCCAATGACTAATAAAAAGTCAGCGCAGGAGGGACATGAACGTGAGGCCGGTGGTTTTCATGGGCCTTGTATGTCTACCTATCCTAGGTATTACTGAATGTTGAAGAAACTGAACACAGCGCTGCTGGGGCTGGCGGTGTCGATGGGCGCGATATCCGTGCACGCGGCCGAGACAAAGAAAGTTGATGTGCTGCTCATTGGCGGGGGCATCATGAGTTCGACCCTGGGGATCTGGCTCAATGAGTTGCAGCCGGACTGGTCGATGGAAATGGTCGAGCGCCTCGATGGCGTCGCCGAAGAAAGCTCCAATGGCTGGAACAACGCCGGTACCGGTCACTCCGCCCTGGCTGAGTCGAACTACACGCCGTACGACAAAGACGGCAAGATCGATATCCACAAGGCAATCGAGATCAACGAGTCGTTCCAGATCACTCGTCAGTTCCTCTCCTGGCAGGTCCGTCAGGGCGTGCTGAAGAACCCGCACTCGTTCATCAACTCGACGCCGCACATGAGCTTCATGTGGGGTGACGACAACGTCAAGTTCCTCAAGGACCGCTACGCGGCACTGCAGACCAGCCCGCTGTTCAGCGGCATGCAGTACAGCGAAGATCAGGAGCAGATCAAGAAGTGGGTCCCGCTGATGATGGGAGGGCGTGATCCGAAGCAGAAGATCGCGGCCACCTGGACCCCGATCGGCACCGACGTGAACTTCGGCGAGATCACCCGCCAGTACGTCGCCCACCTGCAAGCCCAACCAAACTTCAAGTTGCAACTGTCCAGCGAAGTAGAGGACATCAAGCGCAATGACGACGGCAGCTGGCGCGTCACCTACAAGAACCTGAAGGATGGCAGCGAAACCTCGGCCGACGCCAAGTTCGTCTTCATCGGTGCCGGTGGCGGTGCGCTGCACCTGCTGCAGAAGTCCGGTATCCCTGAAGCCAACGACTACGCGGCCTTCCCGGTCGGTGGTTCGTTCCTGGTCACCGATAACCAGGACATCGCCCTCAAGCATATGGCCAAGGCCTACGGTATTGCTTCGACCGGTGCGCCACCCATGTCGGTTCCGCACCTGGATACCCGTGTGCTAGACGGCAAGCGCGTGATCCTGTTCGGGCCATTCGCGACCTTCTCCACCAAGTTCCTGAAGAACGGTTCGTACTTCGACCTGCTGACCAGTACCACCACTCACAACGTCTGGCCAATGACCCGCGTCGGGATCGAGCAGTACCCGCTGGTCGAGTACCTGGCCGGTCAGTTGATGATGTCGGATGACGATCGCTTCAACGCCCTGAAGGAATACTTCCCCGAGGCGAAGAAAGAAGACTGGCGCCTGTGGCAAGCCGGTCAGCGCGTGCAGATCATCAAACGTGACGATGAGAAGGGTGGCGTCCTGAAGCTCGGCACCGAGGTGGTGACCTCCAAGGACAACAGCATCGCCGGTCTGCTGGGCGCATCGCCAGGTGCTTCCACCGCTGCGCCGATCATGCTGACCATTCTGGAACGGGTCTTCAAGGACCAGGTCGCGACGCCTGCCTGGCAGGAAAAGATGCACCAGATCGTGCCAAGTTATGGCACCAAGCTCAACAGCAGCCCTGAAGCGGTCCAGAAGGAATGGAACTACACCGCCGAAATCCTGCAACTGACCAAGCCTCCGGTGATCGGTCAGACCGCCGTTGCGCCAGCGGTACCGGCTGCGGCTGACAAGCCAAAAGCCGACAGTCCAGCGGCTGACATGGCGCTGTAAAGAGCTGGCCTCGCTTCGGCGGGGCGCAGTGAAACGAAGAACACCCATTGCCCGGTCTTGCGACTGGACAGTGGGTGTTTTTTATTGCCCAGGTAAAATCCCGGGGCTTTTTCAGATGAGTGTTACTCAAGGCTGAAGGGGGATTCCGGCAACGCCTCCTGCCTTTGGAGTTTCTCCATGAACGCATCGATAAACGCCGACACCGCCAGCGGCAGCTGTCGCCGACTCGGGTAGATCACGCTCATGCCTCGGCTCTTGCGTTGGTAACCGGGCAGCACCGGCACCAGCAAACCGGCTTGCACATCGAGCCGGGCCATGGTCGGCGGCAACAGGACGATACCCAGGCCCGCCAGGGCGGCCTTGCGCAGCGACTGGGCGGTGTTGGCGCTGAAGCGGCCGCTGACCTGCACCTCTTCTTCCACGCCGGCCGGGTTGCTCAGGTGCCAGGTGGTGTGGCCGCTGGGGTGTGGGGCGCTGATGCAGTCGTGGTGAACCAGGTCCTGCAAGGTCTGTGGTGCGCCATGTGCCGCGAGATAGGCCGGGCTGGCCACCAGGCCGTCGCTACGCGGCCCCAGCAGTTGACGCCCGACAAGGGCCGAATCCTGCAAGGGGCCGGCGCGAAAGGCGACGTCGATCTGTTCGGCGATCAGGTCGGCCTTGGCGTCGCTGAGAACGAAGTCGAGCTTGACCTGTGGGTAACGGGCGAGAAATTCGGCGACCCAGTCCATTGGAAAAAACTCGAAGAAGTCGGCGGTTGCCGCCACACGCACCAGGCCGCTGGGGACCTGGCTGCCGCCTTGCAGTTCATGGCTGGCGTCGAGCAAACCGTCGATAGCCCCGGCACAACGCGCATGGAAGGCCAGGCCGGCACCGGTCAGCGTCAACTTGCGGGTGGAGCGTTGCATCAGGCGCGTGCCGAGCCGGGCTTCGAGCTGCTGGATACGCCGGCTCAGGGTATTGGCCGGCACGCCCAGGTGCCGGGCCGCCTCGGCAAAGCTGCCGTGGCGCACCACCTGGACGAACATGGCGATTTCATTCAGGTCGAGCATGACGAAATTGCCTACATAAATGGAGGAGTGAAATCCAATTATGCCATCTAGTCCAGTAATAGGGGGCGATCCATACTGCGTCGTAACTGACCGGGAACGCATTCGTGTTGATGCGCATCCAGCGGTTTATCCGAACATTTTTTTGGAGTATTTCCATGACCGCACAACGGCTACCTATCAGCTCGATTCGGGAGCTCGCATGAGCACGGCGATTGCACGCGCGCCACAGCGGCGCGCCATTGTTCACCGGACCCACGGCAGCACTCACGGGGCGATTACGCGGCTGGTCAGTCCCGGCGACCTGGGCGAGTGGCTCAAGCCATTTGTCTTCCTCGATCATTTCAGCTTCCAGACCAAGGCCGGCCAGCCAGGGTTTGGCATGCACCCGCATTCCGGCATCGCCACACTGAGTTATTTGAGCGAAGGCGAGTTTTTCTATGAAGACAGCACCGGCGAGCAAGGCCGCCTGCTGGCCGGCGGTGTTGAATGGATGCAGGCGGGGAACGGTGTCTGGCATACCGGTTCGATCGTGCCCGAGGTCAGCCATGTCCGGGGGTTTCAGCTCTGGGTGGCGTTACCGGCGGCTGAAGAAAATGCCCCGGCCCGCAGCCAATACCTGACCCCGGCACAAGTGCCACAGGAAGGACCGGTGCGGGTGCTGCTGGGGCACTATGGTGCGGCGCAGAGCCTGATCGCGGCCCCCGCGCCGATGAACTACCTGGCCGTGCAGTTGAAAGACGGCGAGCGCTGGACCTACACACCACCGGCCGGTCATACCGTCGGTTGGGTGGCGGTCGATGTTGGCGAGCTTGATACGGGTGATCGTAACGGGGCACTCGGCAAAGGCGAATTGGCGATCTTCGAGGAGGGCGAGGAGGCCATTGAATTCGTGGCGCGGGGCGAGACCACCTTTGTGCTTGGCTCCGCGCGCAAGCATCCCCATGAACTGGTGCTGGGCAATTACTCGGTGCATAGTAACGCTGCAGCATTGGCCCGGGGCGAGGCCGAGATCCTGCGTATTGGTCGACGTCTGCGCGAAGAAGGTCGATTGTAACCCTGTAGGAGCCGGCTTGCCGGCGATGACGACCGCAAGAGCGATGCAAGACTCACTGGCCTCATCGCCGGCAAGCCGGCTCCCACGGGGTTTTGTGCGCTCTGTCAGACGTCGGTCGCATTTATCTGGATATTATTCGGTGCCCGCGTAATGATTGGCGGCAAAAGGCCATCTTTCTGGTCCGACAGGATGACTCGGATTGACAACAACAGGTGCTGATGAAAAAACTCACGACCGTTGAGCAGATGTTGTTGCGTGACCGCGAAGAAGAGGAGCGGCTGGCCGCCCTGCATGCCTTCGACCTGACGGACGTTGCCCGCGAAGAGTGTTTCGAGCGGATCTGCCGGTTGGTCGCCTCGCGCTTTCAAGCGCCGGTGGCGATCGTCAGCCTGATCGACAAGGACCGCCAGTGGTTCCTTGCCAGCAACGGCTTTACTGGTCAGCAAGCACCCGAGCTGGAGCTGTCGTTCTGTGCCCACACGATCCGCCAACGCGGCGTGTTCGTGGTCGACAACGCCTGCCTGGACCCTCGTTTTGCCGATTTTCCGCTGGTCAAGGGCGACGGCGCGCTGACGTTTTATGCCGGCGCGCCCCTGCGTACCGAAGGCGGCTACGCCATTGGCAGCGTGTGCATCCTCGATAGGGTGGCCCACACGCTGACCCCGCAAGACCACGCCGCCCTGGAAGATTTCGCCGCGCTGATCATGCAGTTGATCGAGCGCCAGCACCTGCTCAAGCGGGTGGACGCTGTCAGCGGGTTGCCCAACCGCACGCAATTTCTCTCCGACCTGCAGGGCTTGATCCAGGCCAGCGATGGCCGCAAGAGGGTGCTGGTGACGGTCGATGCCCTGGACACCGATTGGGCGCATCGCTTGACCGTGGCGGAGGGCATGGTGCCGTTCGAAGCGGTCCTGCGGGATATGGCCTCGCGGATCCAGGCGTTTATCGGCACGGGAATCAAGATCTATCACGTGATGGTCAAGGGCTTCGCCTTCACCATGCAGATGGACGTCAACGAGGCGCGGGTTTTTTTGCCGCGGCTGGTGGATTGGCTGCGCCGGGCGCCGATCAGCGAGAATCTGCCGATGGTACCCACGGTCTGCGCGGGGTTGCTGGAGTTCGACAGCGGTGCGCAAACGGCCCGGGAACTGTTGCGCAAGGCCCTGTTCGCCCTCGAGAGCGCGCGGCAGAAAGCCCAGCCCTTTGCCTATTACAACCACCAGGACGACGTTACCTTTCGCCGTCTGTTCAGCCTGCTGCCGGACATTACCCCGGCCTTGAAGTCCGATGATGTGTTCCTGGTCTATCAGCCGCGCTTCTCATTGCGCGATGGCGCGCACCTGAGTGCCGAGGCGTTGATTCGCTGGAATCATCGAATACACGGCTTTATCTCGCCGGCCGAGTTTATTCCGATTGTCGAAAAAAGCTCGCTGATCCATTCGGTGACGGACTGGGTGATCGAGCGAGTCGTGATGCTGATCGCCAGCACCGGCTACGCCCAGGACAAGAAAATATCGTTCAACCTGTCATCCCGGGATTTTTATGGGCGCAATGTGGCGGATGTCATTGCGCAACGCTGTGCGGCCCATGGGGTCGACCCGACGATGCTCGAGGTGGAAATTACCGAGGGCGAGTGGCTGCGCTCCAGCGCCGGAGTGATCGAGCAGCTTCAGCAACTGAGAAACATGGGGGTCGATGTGGCCATCGACGACTTCGGTACCGGCTACAGCAACTTCTCCTATCTGCACAAGATCCCGGCCAATATCCTCAAGCTCGACCAGTCGATGATTTTCGAGCTGGAGCACAGCGCCCAGCATCAGCGGGTGGCCAAGTCGATCATCGGTGTGGCTCGCGACCTGGGCTATCGCACGGTGGCCGAGGGCGTGGAAAGTTTCGGTTGCCTGGAAATACTCAAGCACTTCGGCTGTGACGAGGCGCAAGGCTACTTTCTTTCCAGGCCGGTCGAAGAGGGGCTTTATTTCCAGCAGGCGGCACTGGATCGTTTCCCATTGAAGACGGGCTGATAATGCCGCATAACGGTATGTTGCGCTGAACGACAATGTAGGAGCCGGCTTGCTGGCGATGGCGTCCGCAAGTTCTGCGCATGACTCAAAGGCCTCATCGCTGGCAAGCCAGCGCCTACAGGGATCGTGTTGACTTTGACTGAGCTTCAGGCGCCCCGTGGCACGCGTCCGGAGACAAAGTGGCTGACATCGTTGAAACCCGGGGTGGAAGCATGCCCCGGGGTCACCAGCGAGTCGACAAAGGCTTCGTCCTCGGCGCTGATCCTCACGGTCAGGGCCTTGGTGTAGCTGTCCCATTGTTCCTCGGTGCGCGGGCCGACAATCGCCGAGCTGACCGCCGAATTGTTCAGCACCCAGGCAATCGCGAATTCCACCAGGCCGACACCCCGTTGCTGGGTATACGCCTGTAACTGTTGGGCAATGCGCAGTGACTCCACCCGCCATTCGGTCTCGAGGATGCGCTTGTCCTGGCGTCCGGCCCGGCTGTTGGCGTCCGGCGCGACGTCCGGGGCGTATTTGCCACTGAGCACGCCACGGGCCAACGGGCTGTAGGGCACCACGCCGAGGCCGTAGGCCGCGGCGGCGGTAATCTGCTCGGTCTCGGCCTGGCGGTTGACGATGTTGTACAGCGGCTGGCTGATCACCGGCTTGTCCACCCCCAGGCGCTCGGCCACGCGGATCACTTCGGCAATTCGCCAGCCGCGATAGTTGGACAGGCCCCAGTGGCGGATCTTGCCCTGGCGCAGCAGGTCGCCGATGGCCGAGATCGTGACTTCCAGCGGGGTGTTGTGGTCTTCGCGGTGCAGGTAGTAGATGTCCAGGTAGTCGGTGCCCAGACGGCCGAGGCTGGCCTCGATGGCGTTGAACAGGTGTTTGCGGCTCAGGCCGCTGCGGTTCGGTTTGCCGTCCACCGGGCCGAAGCCGGCCTTGGTGGCGAGGACCCATTCATGCCGATGACGGGCAATCGCTTCGCCGACGATTTCTTCGGAGCGTCCGCCGGTGTAGACGTCCGCGGTGTCGATAAAGTTGATGCCCTGGTCCCAGGCTTTGTCGATGATGCGCAGGGAGGTTTCGGTATCGGTCTGTTCACCGAACATCATGCTGCCCAGTGTCAGTGAGCTGACTTGCAGTCCAGAATGGCCGAGGGTGCGATAACTCATGAACAACATCCTTTTGCACGAAAGAGAAGATGCCCATCAGATACCAGAACGGCGTTGTTGAGCAATCCCTCAATCGGCTCGCCGATATCCGACAGCCTTGTTAGGGAAAACGTCGCCAAGTCTTCGCGTATTCCGGGGCTTCTCCGGGATATGGCACAACAACGGCCATTCCTTGACCGTTCGTCGGAACTGTCAATTCTGACAGGTTGTTACGATGGCTCCGGCTAGAGTGATATATAGCCAAGAGACCTGCTTGTCCGGCGGGTACAGTTGTAACGGCCATCAGGACATAACCCCGTTCAATATGGAGAGACATGATGCTTAATTCGAAACGTCTTAAGGCGCTGGCCATGGCGATCGTTGTTGCCCAGGCGGGCGTGGTCCCGATGGTCATGGCGCAGGCGCAGGTGGCGCCGACGACTCAGACCCAGAAGGTCACTGCCGAAAAGGCTGATATGCAACTTGCCGCGAAAAAGCACAAGAAGCACAAGAAGCACAAGAAAGCCATGAGCTCCGCGACTCAAAGCGTGAGTACGAGCGCCACCGCCTGATTTTATTTATTGGGGGAGACGCGCCCGAGGAGCGATGTCACGCCTCGGGCTTTTTATTGCCGCCGTTTTATGCCGTCCGCAAGGTGCGGGTCATGCGCAGGGCCAGCAGGCTGCCGGCGACGATCAGCGCGGCCAGCACATACAGGGCGGCATCGGTGGAACCGCTGGCGTCCTTGACCCAGCCCACCAGGTACGGGCTGAGGAAACCGGCCATCTGGCCCATGGAGTTGATCAGCGCCAGGCCACCGGCGGCCGCGCCGGCGCTGAGCAGGGCGGTGGGCACCGGCCAGAACATCGGCAGGCCGGTGAGGGCGCCCATGGTCGCAATCGTCAGGCCGAGAATCGCGATGGCCGGCGAGGTGGCGAAGTTGACCGCGATCAACAGGCCGATAGCACCCATCAGCATCGGTACCACCAGGTGCCAGCGGCGCTCCTTGCGCAGGTCGGCGGAGCGGCCCACCAGCAACATGAACAGCGCCGCGAGCAGGTAGGGAATCGCACTGAGCCAGCCGATGACCAGGTTGTCGCTGAACCCCAGATTCTTGATGATCGACGGTAGCCAGAAGTTGATGGCGTAGACGCCGCTCTGGATGCAGAAGTAGATCAGGCCAAAGGCCCAGATGGCCGGGTTCTTGAACACTTCACCCAGCGAATCGCTGACGGCCTTGGGTTTGTTGGCGGCATCGAAGGCCTGGTCGGCTTCGAGCACGGCACGTTCCTCGGCGGTCAGCCACTTGGCGTTGGCGAATTTGTCCGCGAGCAGAAAGAACGCCGCGCTGCCCAGGGCGATGGTCGGGATACCCTGCAACAGGAACATCCACTGCCAGCCGGCAAGGCCGCCCTGGCCGGCGGCAAAGTGATTGAGGATCCAGCCGGAGAAGGGGCTGCCGAGCAGGCCCGAGACCGGGATCGCCGACATGAACAGGGCCATGATCCGCCCGCGCCGGAAGCTCGGGAACCACTGCGAGAGGTACAGCACCACGCCAGGGAAGAAGCCGGCTTCGGCGGCCCCGGTGAGCAGGCGCAGGGTGTAGAACTGGATCGGCGTGCTGACAAACAGCAGGCAGGTGGACAACACCCCCCAGGTGATCATCATCAGCGCGATCCAGCGCCGTGGACCGAAGCGATTCAGCGCCAGGTTGCTTGGCACGCCGCAGAGCACGTAGCCGATAAAGAAAACCCCGGCCCCTAGGCCGTAGATGGTTTCGCTGAATTTCAACGCGTCGAGCATCTGCAGCTTGGCGAAGCCAACATTGACCCGGTCGAGGTAGTTGAACAGGTAGCAGATGAAGATGAAGGGGATCAGGCGCAGAGTGATGCGCTTGTATACGGCGTTTTTCAAGTCAGCGGTGGCCTGGGATAACGCGGCGCTCTGTGACATGGCGGTCTCTCTTTATTATGATTTTTTGCGAGGCAAGGGTAACTTGATCGCCCTGTGAGTCTCGGCCATCGCCAGCCTTGCTGTCTTTGTGCCAGTGCACAGGGTTTGCCGGTGTACCCTGTGCTGCTGAACAAACACCGATCCACCTGAACCAAGGACCCTACCGCTATGTTCGAACTGGACCATGACCTTGCGCAGGATATCGTCGATCGCACGATGGCCATTCTGCCCTACAACGTCAATGTCATGGACAGCCAGGGCCTGATCCTGGGCAGCGGCGAGCCGGAGCGGATCAATACCCGCCACGAAGGCGCGCAGCTGGTGCTGGCGAACGGCCGGGTGGTGGTGATCGACGAGCAGGCGGCCAAGTGCCTGAAGGGCGTGCAGCCAGGGATCAACTTGCCGCTGATGCATGACGAACGGCTGATTGGCGTGCTCGGCATTACCGGTGAGCCGGAGCAGCTGCGCACCTACGCCGAACTGGTGCGCATGACTGCCGAAATGCTCGTCGGCCAGCGTCACCAGCAGGCTGAGCAGCAGTGGCGGCGCCAGCGCTGCGACGACCTGCTGGCCCTGTTGCTGAGTGACGAGGGCGATTCGCCGCGTTTGATCGACGAGGCCCGGCAGATGGGGCTCAAGCCGCAGTTGTCACGGATTCCCTACCTGTTCGAGCTGGACCCGGGGCAGAGTGTCGAGGCGTTGATAGCCTGGTTGCAGTCGCGTTATCCCGACAGCTGGTGTGTCAGCGGGTCGACTGCCTCGCTGCTGTGGTGTCGACCGGCGACGGTGATTCTGGACGATCAACGCCTGCTGGAGAAACTCGACAGCCTCGGTTGGAAGATCGCCCGCGTCGCGGCGGGTGGACCGGCTGACGACTTGCGGGGCCTGCGGCGTTGTTATCGACGGGTCAGCGATCTGCTTGCCTATGGCCGGGATGTCTTGCCCCACAGCCGCCTGCTGCACCTCAATCGCTATCGCTTGCCGGTAATGCTCTGGCGTCATCGCAGCGACGATGCGCTGGAAGAACTGCTCAAACCGTTGCGCAAGGTCATCGCCAAGGACGGCAACGGCCAGTTGCTCGCCACCTTGCGCAGTTGGTGCGAGCATGATGGCCAGAGCCAGGGCTGTGCCGAGGCACTGGGGATTCACCGCAACAGCCTGCGCTACCGGATGGAGCGGATCGCCGAGATCAGCGGTGTCGACCCGCTGCGCCTGGACGGGATGCTGGCGCTGTACCTGGGGGTGCAACTGTTGCCCCACAGTGAGTCGCCAACGTAACCGTCACAAATGATCGGTTTCTTGTGCTGCGAATGATGAGCGTCTGCATTCAGCCAAAGCTAATACCATCACCCCCTTTAAGGAAGGACAACGGGCCTTTGGCTGATGAGAAAACGAGATGTTCGTTGTTGGTTAATTTTTATATGAATTTTTTCGACTTCAGCAGCGGAAAGTGATGGCTGGTCTACAATCGAAATTCAAAACATCAACTCGCAAGACGTTTGCATAATGATGTGGCTGCGCTGGCAAGTCGGTGGCTTTGGGGTTGGTACCGGGTCGGTGCGGGCAAAGTGGATTTGCGTGAGGGGGCTATGAGTAACTTTATCGCTGCTGGCGAGCGACCTGAAGCGGTCCACCTTATCATTAAATTTTATGCCTGCTTGCTGCTCGCAGGGTTTGCGTTTGTTCCGGCCTATCTGATTGGCTACTTGTATTTCTTTCAGGATCCGACCCTTTTATTCGAGAACCACTCGTTCCATATCATTGCGATCACGGCTGCCACCCTGGAGGGGCTGTTTGTTACTTACGTAACCTGGTGCTGCTATCAGTCATCGGGAGATCCGCTGCTGCGGTGGATGACGTTGGGATTTCTCGGTTTTGTGATGATTTATGCGTTGCATGGCGCGTTCACGGGGCTTGCCCACTCCAATATCTGGCTCTTCCTGCTTTACGGACCGGCCTCTCGACTGGTCATGGCGATTCTGCTGTTGGTCGGCATGCTGTCGTACCATCAACCGCCTGATGCCGCGGACCAACGCACAAAACCCCACCCGTGGTTGACCTGGATAGGGCTGTTCCTGCTGGTTGACCTGGCAGTGGCCTACGTGGCGAATTCGCAGGTTGCTGGCAATCTCGCGGTACGCCTCTCGCTTGAAGGTGGTGCCCTCGTTTTTTCCACATTGAATGTGGCAGTGCTCCTGTTGCGTCGTTTCCGTTCGCCGCTGATGGTGATCTTTGCTCTCTCGGTTACCGCGTTCGCGTTGTCATCTCTTGCGTTTATCCTGGCGCGCCCCTGGAACCATATGTGGTGGCTCGCCCATGCGATCTTCGCTGCTGGATTCTTCTTGTTGAGCTATGGGGTAGCGCAAGCGTTTCTCTCCACTCGGTCGTTTTCGAAGATTTACAGTCAAGGCGAACTGATGGTGCGTCTTGCCGAGTCGATGGCGTACGCTGAAAGTGCCCTGCAGGAGCTCCAGCGTACCAATCAGGAGCTCGGCCACCTTGCAGCGACCGATCCACTGACGGGCGCTGACAATCGGCGTCGTTTCATGGAACGGGTCGATGCCGAAATTGACCGGGCCAAGCGCGGCGGTGCTCCGTTCTCCGTGTTGGCGCTCGATCTGGACAATTTCAAGTCCATCAATGATCAGTTTGGGCATCAGGTGGGCGATGACATCCTCAAGAGGTTCGTGCAGGAGTGTCTCGAATCGATTCGGCCGTACGACGGCGTAGCCCGAGTGGGCGGGGAAGAGTTCATGATACTGCTGCCCCAGACCTCACTCGAAGGCGCACACGTAATCGCTGAACGTCTGCGAAGCAACATTGCAACGACCTCTTTCAATATCAGCCAGCAGCGGCTGACCCGGGTCACGGTGAGCATCGGCGTATCGCAATTTGGACGCGACGGGGACTCCATCGAAGACATTCTGCGTGTAGCCGATCAACGCCTCTATGACGCGAAACACCAAGGCCGTAACTGTGTCGTCGCTGCCATCAAAACCAACCTACAGCCTCAGCCCTGATCATCCAGCAGCGAGTCCATCTTCAGCTGTGCCAGCTGGATGTCTCGATTACACCCTGACTCGAAGCACGCGAGAGGCCGGCCTTTGGTGGCTTAGCGGCTATTGGGAAAGTGAATCCCAAATGACCGGGTCGTTCGAGAGCGCGGCGATGACGCGGTTAATTAACTGCCTGATCGAGGCGGGGGCAAACCTCAGCTTTGGAAGCTTCGTGTGTCTGCCGGCCGTAGCGCATGGCAATTAATGCCCAGATGCTGCACGGCATCGATCTGAACAGCCTGCTGACCAGCCTTCATGCACATCGAAGTGGCGCTTGGGCACTCCCAGCCAAAGAGCTGAACTGAATTCAACTTTCGTCGATTAAGTAACCGGAGCCATCAGTGCTGATACGTACCGTGATGCTGGCCTTGCGCCGCCCCACTACTTTTGTAGTGATGGCATTGCTCGTCTTGATTGTCGGCCCTTTAACGGCTTCACGTACACCGACTGACATCTTTCCAGAAATTCGGATACCGGTGATTGCCGTAGCCTGGCAAGTCGCGTTGCGGCAGATGCCCGCAGGTATCCAGCCGCCTTAGATTCCTGTGCTTAGTTCAATAATTGGCGCATTGTTTCATGGGGAATTGAGGAGGATTCACTAATGATCCGTGCTGGCCTTCCGGAGTTGACCGCTTTTGTAGCCATTGCTGAACAACGTAGCTTCAGCGGCGCGGCAAGAATGCTGGGTGTTTCTGCCTCGGCGCTAAGCCATTCCATGCGCGGGCTTGAGTCGCGTCTTGAGCTGCGCTTGTTCAATCGAACAACCCGCTCGGTCGCCTTGACTGAGGCAGGTGAGCAACTCTTCTTGCGTGTGCAGCCGCTGTTGGGTGAACTCGAATGTGCGGTCAACGACGTCACGTCAGAGCGCAACACGCCTTCGGGCTCAATACGACTGAGTGCCTCTGAGTCGTCGTTCAAACCCCTGATACGCTACGTCATGCCTCAATTTCTTCAGGACAATCCACAGATCCATATCGAGTGTGTGGCTGATAGCCGTTTGGTCGATATCGTCGCCGATGGGTTCGATGCTGGTATTCGGCTGTTTGACGACGTCCCCCGCGACATGATCGCGGTGCGCTTCGGCCCAGATGTGCGATTTGCCGCAGTTGCTTCGCCTGAGTACCTGAGTCGGCACTCAGCACCTATCGCACCACATGACCTCAAGGCTCATCGATGTATCCGGTTTCGCTTTGCCAGCGGCACGCTGTTTCGCTGGGATCTCGATCATCTGGGCAGATCAGCCAGCATCGATGTCGACGGGCCCATGACTATGGATAACATCAACCTGATGACAGAGGCGGCTTTGGCGGGCATTGGCATTGCCTGGGTACCTGAGCATCAGGTCGAGGAACATTTGCAGACCGGACGCCTAGTGCATCTGCTGCCTGATTGGGGCCCGTACTATCCGGGTGCCTGCCTCTACTATCCGGCGAACCGGCATCCGCCAATGGCTCTGCGAATGTTCGCGGAGGCGGTACGCGAGTGGGCGCGCCAGCAAGAATGAAACCACTCCTGCTGGCCTGCGGCGCTACTGGTCATCGCCGTACCAGTATTGAGCGGTAACGCCGCCGTCCATGAGGAAGTCGCTTCCGGTGATAAACGTCCCTTCAGGGCCCATAATCAGAGCAGCAAGCGCACCGACTTCGTCGGGGGTGCCGCCGCGCTTGGCTGCGGACGATTCAATCATGCGGCGATACCCATCCCCACGCGGGCCATTGAGCTCATCCCTGGCCAAGGGCGTGAAAATGATGCCCGGGCTGATCGTGTTGACACGTGCGCCTCGCTTACCCCACCGAACAGCTTGCGCAGCCACGCGTAGCGAATTGCCGCGTTTGGATATTTGGTAGGCATTCAGCGGATCTGTCACTTGTTCGGGTTGAAGCATGGGGAGTGCAAGCAGGTCTTCAACCGGAGTCAACGCCAGAGCCTTGTTCTGCTCAGCAGTGAGTGCCGGCAAACGGTGACCGGATTGCGAGGCGATAACGATGGCCGAACCGCCTTTAGCAATCACATTACCGAACAGCTCCAGTACCAAAGCGGTGCCATAGAGGTCTACCAACAGGATGGTGGCAGGCGGAGCTTGGGAGGGCGATACGCCGGCGGCATGAATGACCCCGGTGATGTTGCCAATTGCCGAGGCTTTCGCGACAAGCGCCTGTACAGAGCCGCGCGATGAAACATCCACAACAGTGGTGGTCACGTCGAAACCTGCATCGCTCAAAACCTTGGCCGCTGCATCGGCGGTTTCCTGTCGCAGGTCAGCCAGCACAACATGCTTGCCGGCGCTCACACGCCGGGCGATTGCCTGGCCGATCGAGCCGGCGCCAATTACAACGGTTACGTCAGTCATGTTCGTACTCCTGGAAGGACAGGTCTGCACTGTAAAGCGTCTCGCGGAATCTGATTAGAAGCGTAAAAAAGCGTGCCCTTGTGAGGTTGATTCAGCAGTAACTGAGCACTCCACGCTAGCCATCACTGTTGATGCTCCCCCCCGCCTTGCCAGCAAGCTGAACCTGGTCTCACAGCAACCGCTTTCAAAAAACGATGTTTTTTTAGATGATAGGCAGGCACGGAACTCTAAGAATTGTTTCAGGTCTGGTTACAAACAAATTATTCAGCGAAGAGCTGATGAGATATTGGGACATGCTGTCCAGTGACTGCAAGTCGGTTTCTACCAAAGCCTTTTGAGACCACAGATAGTGGTCATGCCAGGAGCCCAATGCCGATTGCCGTGGCGGCGGTTTGAGCTGAAATTTATTGAGGTGGGACACCATAGCGATCTTGATATATCACGGGTGTTGCAAGTATTGTATTGATAACATTAGTGACCAACGTGTCAGTATTTGTGGTTAGCGACCATCTTCCCGCTTGTATAAGATTGGGGAGGGTCAAATTTACTTTTGGAAGAGAGACCTTATTGTTATAGTTGTACACCTCATCTCCCGCCGCAGCTGGATAGAACAGCATGAATATTTCATGAGTTGCCAGGTGGGCCCCTGCCATAAATTTCGATAGCTCTATCGATGTTTTCAATCTTGACTCATATTCAGCGGAGCCGTCTGGATGAATGGATATCGGGTCGAGGTCGTAAGCTGCTCCTGTGCGAAGGACAGGGCCATTTTGAGATCTTAGTACAACACGACAGCTATCCATGCCAAATATTTCTATTATATTTAACCATTCAGTATGGGTCATTTTTACCTCGATAATTGATCGTGCGAAGAAGAACACGCTTTTCAACCTGTTGTATAGTCAAATAAATCAGAATTCGCAAGAAGGTCTCCTTTGCATTGCCGAAGACGGCGCTTCGCTTATTGCGGGGTCGCGGCTGACCCGGCCGATCGGTTGGAAAAGCCGCCCAGGTCCCATTTCTCGCATGCCCCCCTTACCAGACCACGTAGCACGCCGAGACCAAGGCTGATATCGCCAGCCGCTCCGAGGTTAATGTAAGCTGTTTGCGCCGTAGTAAACGTTGGCAAAAAGTCAGCATGGTTTGCTGGGCGGATGCTAGGAGCCTTTCCTACGCGCACCTTCTGTATTGCGAGGCTGTATGCGACGTTGGTTGAGCCGGTACCGTTACGCCATCATTTTTTGGCTGTGCTTTGGCGTTTTCCGCACATCCTTGGCCGACTGGAATCCCATCCCGTCCGGTTCCATGCGCCCGACCCTGATTGAGGGGGATGTGGTGCTGGTGAATCGAGTGGCCTACGACCTCAAGTTGCCCCTCACTGATATTTCCTTGACCAAGGTTGAGAATCCCCAGAGGGGAGATGTTGTGACCTTCACGTCACCCAAGGATGGCATGCGCTTGATCAAGCGGATCGTGGGTATTCCCGGTGACACCTTGGAAATGAGGAATGAGGTGCTGTGGGTTAACGGTACCCCCGCAACCTACTTTGATGCGCAGGATATCAGCGAGCCTATTGCCTCGGGTCGATCTGTCCCCGCTGTCAAAGTGACCGAGCGCGCGAACAACAGTAAGCGGACCATTCAGTTTATGCCGACGGTACATGCATTACGGAATTTTGGCCCTGTTGTGGTACCGGCCGACAATTATTTTATGTTGGGGGACAACCGCGACGACAGCGCAGACTCAAGGTACATCGGGTTTGTGTCGCGTCGGCTTCTGATCGGGCGCGCGCACCATATCCTGGCGTCAGCGGATATCATGAACCATTGGATGCCGCGGTTTCGCCGATTTGGCGCGCCTATATTGTGACGCTCGGGGTGTGCAATCGGCACGAGAGTGTTCTGTCACCGTTCTCACTGCCTTCACCTGCTTTAAGCACTGCCGGCATTCAGTTTGCCACTCACCGCTCTCACCACCCATCTAATCGTGACGCCAGACACAAGCCGGCCCGCCGGCGATGAGGCCCTTGAGCTTTGCATCGCCGTTGCCGCCGCCATCGCCGGCAAGCCGGCTCCTACACGGGATTGAGCGGACCTCCAGGATCAGTTTGTAGGAATGAACAATAAAGCCTGCCCGGGCTTGTGCAGCAGACCGGCGTCATTCCCGCTTCCAACTGGCAGCATGGACGTCACAAGAACTGGAGATCGCCCCCATGAAAATTGTCATCGCCCCCGATTCGTTCAAGGACAGCCTCAGCGCCAAAGGTGTAGCGCGGGCGATTGCCGAAGGCCTGGCGCGGGTGCTGCCCGACGCGCAGTTGATTGAATGCCCGATGGCGGATGGTGGCGAGGGGACGGTGGCGTCGGTGTTGGCGGCGTGCAATGGCGAGTTGCGCCAGCAGCGGGTATGCGGTCCCTTGGGGAACCCGGTGGACGCGCATTGGGGCTGGTTGCCGGCAAGCGCCACGGCGATTATCGAGATGGCCGAGGCCAGTGGTTTGCAATTGCTCCCGAGGGAACAGCGCGATGCCTGCATCACCAGCACTTTCGGTACCGGGGAGTTGATCCGCGCGGCCCTGGACGCCGGTGCGCAGCGGATCATCCTGGCGATTGGCGGCAGTGCCACCAACGATGCTGGCGCTGGCGCCTTGCAGGCCCTGGGCGTGGGGCTGTTCGATGCCCGAGGCGCGGCAGTCCCCGCAGGTGGCCTGGCCCTGGCCGCAGTGGCGCGGGTGGCCCTCGATGGGATTGACCCACGTATCGACCAGGTGCGTTTCGAGATCGCCGCCGACGTGAACAATCCCTTGTGCGGCGAGCAGGGCGCTTCGGCGATCTTCGGCCCGCAGAAAGGCGCGACGCCGACCCAGGTCCGGGAACTGGATGCGGCCCTCGGGCATTTTGCCGATCTGTGTGCCCAGGTGCTCGGCCAGGACGTGCGTGACGAGCCCGGCAGTGGCGCGGCGGGTGGCCTGGGTTTCGCCGCCAAGGCCTTCCTCGGGGCGCGCTTTCGTCCCGGCGTGGAGGTGGTGGCGGAGCTGGTGGGCCTGGCCGAGGCGGTGCTCGATGCCGACCTGGTGATTACCGGCGAAGGCCGCTTCGATGCCCAGACCCTACGCGGCAAGACCCCCTTCGGCGTGGCGCGGATCGCCCGGGAGCAGGGCGTGCCGGTGATCGTGCTGGCGGGGACCCTCGGCGAAGGTTATGAGCAGATGTACGCCCACGGGGTCGACGCGGCCTTTGCCCTGGCATCCGGGCCCATGAGCCTGGAGCAGGCCTGCCGCGAGGCGCCGCGCCTGCTGAGTGCGCGGGCCGGGGATATCGCCCGGGTCTGGAAGCTGGCGGCAGTGGGGCCATCCGTGAATGAAGAATGAGGATGCGTGGTGTTTCCTCCGGCCATTCAGGGCTAAGCTTGCGATCAGTCCAAGGTTTCGGACTTGTCTGCCCGGAGATGCTCTATGGCTCGTGCCCGCCCGCAACTGATCAGCGCAAAGCTTGCAAAACTGCACCCCACCCAAGTGACCGTCGGCCTGCAAGAGGTTGCCCTCAAGCAAGCCCAATGGCAGACCCTCAAGCGCAAGGAGCGCGAAGCCGCCCTCGATAACCACTGGTTTCCCTGCGTCCTCGGGCCTGAAGGCCGGCACTACATTGTCGATCACCATCACTTCGGCCTGGCGCTGATGCAGGAGGAGGTGAAGAAGGTCTCATTGCTGGTGCTCAAGGACCTCTCGTTCGTCGAACCCGCGAGCTTCTGGACCATCATGGACTTTCACCAGTGGGTCCATCCCTACGATACCAAGGGTATTCGCCGCGGTTACGACAAAGTGCCCGGGTGTATCAGCGAGCTGCAGGACGATCCCTATCGCAGTCTGGCCGGGGCCTTGCGTCGGGCCGGTGGATTTGCCAAGGATGTCACCCCCTTCAGCGAGTTTCTCTGGGCCGATTTCTTCCGCTCGCGGATAACCGCCGCCCAACTGGGCGCATCGAGCGAGCAGGTGCAGGCGATCGCCCTCAAGCTGGCCCGCAGCCAGGCCGCCCGTTACCTGCCGGGTTGGAGTGGTCCGATCGATGCCTGAGCCGACCGCAGTCACCACGCCGTCGCCCGCCGCGCAGTCGAAACGCGGCTGGGCGGACCTGATTGCCGGGCTGTCGATTGCCGGCCTGCTGTTACCCGAGGCGGTCGCTTATTCGAGCATCGCCAACGTACCGCCTCAGGCCGGGGTCATTGCACTCTTCGCCGGGCTGCTGTGCTACGGCCTGTTCGGCACCAGTCGGTATGCGATTGTGTCCGCCACCTCATCGTCGGCCGCGGTGCTGGCGGCGGCCACGGTCTCGGTGGCCGGTCCCGACATGGCGCTGCGCCTGACCATGGCCATCGGCCTGGTGATGATCACCGGCCTGATGTTCCTGCTCGCCGGCTTGTTCAAGCTGGGCAGTGTCACATCCTTTATCGCCAAGCCGGTGTTGCGTGGCTTTGCCTTCGGCCTGGCGGTGACCATCATCCTCAAGCAGTTCGCCAGTATTGTTCATGTGAACCCCGCCCACAGCGACCTGATCCGCTTCGTGCCCGAACTGCTCAGCCAGTTGCCACTCTGGAACTGGGCCGGGGTCGCGGTGGCGGGCGTGGCCCTGGTGCTGCTTTCGGTATTGGGCCGCTACCGACGTTTGCCAAGCGGCTTGCTGGTGGTGATGTTCGGTGTCGCCGCCGGCAAGTGGCTCGAGCTGCCCGGCTACGGCATCAACCTGATCGGTGTGATCGACCTGCAACTGGCGGTGCCGTCGCTGCCGCGCCTGGCATTCTCCGACTGGCTCAAGCTGGTGGAACTGGGCTTTGCCATGGTGATGATTCTCTACGCCGAGTCCTATGGCTCGATCAGCGCCTTTGCCCTCAAGCACGGTGACCGGGTGAACTCCAACCGTGACCTGCTGGTATTGGGTGGCGCCAACCTGTTATCCGGTCTGTTCCACGGCATGCCCGCTGGCGCGGGCTACTCGGCGACCTCGGCCAATGACGCGGCCGGCGCCACCTCACGCCTGGCCGGTGTGGTGGCGGCGCTGGTGGTGCTGGTGATCGTGCTGACCCTGTTGCCGCTGATCGCCCTGACGCCGGAACCGGTGCTGGCGGCCATCGTCATTCATGCCTTGACCCGCGCCCTGAGCCTGGAGCCTTTGCATCGCTACTTCGTCTGGCGCCGGGACCGCGTTCTGGCGATCTGCGCAGTGGCCGCGGTGCTGCTGCTCGGGGTACTGGACGGCTTGCTGGCGGCGGTGGCGATCAGCCTGATGCTGATGTTGCGGCAGATGTCCTCAGCCTCGGTCCAGGTGCTCGGGCATATCGCCGACGGCCATGATTTCGTCGACTGCCAACTGCATCCCCAGGCACGGGAAGTGCCTGGGCTGCTGATTGTGCGTCCGGGCGAGCCGCTGTTCTTCGCCAACGCCGAACGCATCCTCGGCAGCGTCTCACGGCGGGTTCGTGAGGAGGGCGCGGCGGTGCATTCGCTGATTCTCAGCCTGGAAGAATCGCCGGACCTGGACGGCACCAGCCTGGAAGCCCTGCAGGACTTTATCGTGCGCTTTCAGACCGAGGGCAAGCGCTTGTTGCTCGCGCGTTTGAAGCAGGGGGCGCATCAGGCATTGTTGGCGTTACCGGCCGAGACATTGGCGCAGGTGACGCTCAGTGATTTGAGCGTGTATGCGGTGGTGCAGCAGGTCAATCAACCACAGGACAGCAGCGGCGCGGGCTGACTTGACCGCGGCCAGGAGTCCTTGCGCACGCGCGCAAGGTCCCCTGGCCGTGGGTTCAGGCCGGCAGTGCCATCGAGTCGATCAGCTTCACCCCGGCGCTTTCCATCTCACCCAGCGCGCGCTGCAGTGAACCGTCCAGGTCAATGGCCCGGCAGGCGTCGACGATCAGCACGGTGCTGAACCCCGCCGCCCGGGCATCCAGGGCCGACCAGGCAACGCAATAGTCCAACGCCAGGCCGACCAGGTAGACCGTGTCGATACCGCGCTCCTTCAGATAGCCGGCAAGGCCGGTGGGCGTGCGCCGGTCGGCTTCGACAAAGGCCGAATAACTGTCGATGTCGCGGTTACAGCCCTTGCGCACGATCAGTTGCGCATGGGGCAGGTCCAGGTCCGCGTGCAACTGTGCACCATGGCTGCCTTGCACGCAGTGGTCCGGCCAGAGGGTTTGCGCGCCATAGGGCAGTTGCACACTGTCGAAGGGCGCATGGCCCGGATGGCTGCTGGCGAACGAGACATGGCCGCCGGGATGCCAGTCCTGGGCGATGACCACGTTGCGAAAGCGCGCGCCCAAGCGGTTGATCAGTGGCACGATTTCGTCGCCGCCCCGGACCGCCAGTTGGCCGCCGGGAATGAAGTCATTTTGCATATCGATCACGACCAGGGTGCAACGCGGGTCGTTCAGGGATTGCAGGTTGTGAGACGGGGACATAAGACCTCCTTGGAAATGGGCTTCGGCCTCAAAGATTCTAGCCGTTGCGCCTGCATCCGACGGCGTACCGGACTGTCGGTGGTCTGTGACGGGCCGGGTACGCGATTGACCAGGTGGATGTGTTGCGGCTTCACTGCCGCTATCGCCGGCACACCAGCCCCTGTTTCAACTGGCGAAACGCTGCCGGAGCAGACCGGCCATGTCGTTCAGCTCAGCCACCGAGTTGTGTCCGATCAACATGTAGGCATAGGTCGGCCCGGACCAGAACACCACGTTCATGCCATGGCGCACTTCCTGGGCCAAGGCCCGGGTCCCGGTTTTCGAGTGGGTGATGCACAGCGCCAGCGGCCCATGTTGCGGGTCCAGGTAGTTGATCTGGGCAATCGGTATATGTTCGTACTCCAGCATCTGCGCGCGCTTGAGTTGCGCGACCGGTAGTTGTACCTGGGCCGGTTCAAGCGCCAGACCCAGGCGCTGCTCGACACTGTGCAACTGGGCCCGATGATCGGCCTCGGCGTCGGGCAGGTTCTCCAGGGTCTGCGCCGTGTAGAGCACCATGTAGTCGGCCACCAGCCCGCGCCAGCTGATTTCGCTCGATGGCGCGGGTGTCTGCCAGACCTGGAACAGTCGGTCCGCGGCAATACCCGCGACCATGAAGCTGGCCGCCACGGCGAGAAAGCGGCGTCGGCTCATTGGTGCCGTGGCCTTTTTTTCTGTCGGCAGGGTGTGCAACATGGCCTCCAGGCGGGCCCGGGGCGCCTGTTCGAGCAGTTCGCCATAGGCGTCCTGGAACGGCAGGTCACTGCGCATCAGCCACTCGAGACGCTCGGCCACGGCCTCGTCACGGGCCAGGGCGGCTTCGATTTGGTGGCGTTGCTCGGCGTCCAGTTCGTCGTCGAGAAAGGCCACCAGTTGTTCATCCGTCGGGGTGTAGTGCGAAAGCTGGTCAGTCATCGCCGTTCTCCGCTGTTTGCGCTGGGCACCGCACGCAACGGCGGATGCTCCGCCAGTTTCACGCGCGCGGCGGCCAGCCGGCTCATGACCGTACCGATGGGCACTTCGAGAACCTGGGCCACTTCCTTGTAGGACAGACCTTCGACATAGGCGAGAAACACCGTTTCGCGCTGGGCGTCGGGCAAGGCATCGACGCGCTTGATCACCTGGGAAGCCAGTACGTGGGTCTGTATCGCCTGTTCGCCGTCGAAACTCAGGGCATCATCGGCATCGACCAGGCCCTGGCCACGGCGAACCCGCTGGGAGCGTACTTCATTGAGCCAGATCGAATGCAGGATGCTCAGCAGCCAGCGGTCCATGTGCGTGCCCGAGACGAACTGCCCACCTCGCTCCAGGGCACGGACACAAGTAGCCTGCACCAGGTCTTCGGCGATATGGCGTTGGCGCGACAACACCAGTGCGTAACGCCATAGGCGCGGCAGGTGCTGTGCCATCTCGGTGCGTATTTCCTTGTCGCTGGCGATGACAACCTCCGCCTTTAACGGTGATCAGCTGGGGGTCGGGTGCGCGATGGCGTCGGCCAGGTCTTCATATTCTTCGCAATCGGTGCCGCAGAGCGACTTGATGGTCTGCAACTGCACCTGGGCCAGGTCGATACGGCCCTTGATCACGTAGGCTTCACCGAGGTATTCGCGCACCTGGGCGTAGTTCGGGTCGAGCTTCACGGCCTGCAGATAGTAGCCGATGCCTTCGTCGGTGCGCCCCAGTTTGCGGGTGGCATAGCCCCGATAGTTGAGGGCCTTGGCAGTGTTGGGTTGCTTGAGGGTGTCGAGCAGGTCCAGGGCTGCCTGATATTCCCCGTTCTTGGCCAGGCGGTAGGCATAGTCGGTGCGATCTTCATCCGGCGTCAGGCTGCTGACATACGGGACGCAGGCTTTCTTGGCTTTGTCCCACATCTGCCCCTTGGGGCAGCTCGGCGGCATCGATTCCGGTTTTCCGCCCGAGGCGAATGCCGGCGTGCTCAACAGGGCCGCAGCCATGCAACTGGCAATCAGGAAAGGAACCGCGAACGTGGCTTTAATGCTCATCGGTAATGCTCCGGTATCTGTTGGCTAGTAAACACTGATGCATCGGGCTTTATTCGCTGTCACTGAAATTTATTTGCAACGCCCTGTCGCAAGTCGATGGTGAGGGTTGTTATGGATTGAACACCTGGCGTTCGGAATTTATTCAAGGCTGCAGAAAAAATCGCCCATCGGGCGATTTTTTGCACAGGCGATCATTCCCACCCTGGGTGGGAATGATCGGGTGATGAGTTACAACCCCAGGTCCGAAAGGCCTGGGTGATCATCCGGACGACGGCCCAGCGGCCAGTGGTACTTGCGCTCCGAGGCCTTGATCGGCATGTCGTTGATGCAGGCGTAACGATTGGCCATCAAGCCGTTTTCGTCGAACTCCCAGTTTTCGTTGCCGTAGGAGCGGAACCAGTTACCCGAGTCGTCATGCCACTCATAGGCATAGCGCACGGCAATACGGTTGTCGGTAAAGGCCCAGAGTTCCTTGATCAGGCGGTAATCCAGTTCCTTGGCCCATTTGCGGCTCAGGAACGCCTTGGCTTCTTCACGGTTGTGGGCGAACTCGGCGCGGTTGCGCCATTGGGTGTCCAGGGTGTAGGCCAGGGACACGCGTTCCGGGTCGCGGGAGTTCCAGCCATCTTCGGCCAGGCGGATCTTCTGGATCGCCGATTCTCGGGTGAAAGGGGGAAGCGGTGGGCGAACGTCAGCGTCAGATGACATGGCAATGTCTCCAATTGAGTAGGGTTCAGACAAGTTGTCGCGCTTGGGTCAAGCGGTCGCGGGCCCGTTGGCCACTCGCTCATCCAGAGCGTAGTGGCGGCTCGGAGCGCGACTCAGAGCGCCAATAACGTTCGCGCCATGCATTGCGCATTATCGGCTGCACCGGGATCGCCCATGACAAGTGCAACGGTAATGGCGCCGTCGATCAGGATCAGCAACTGCTTGCCAGTGGCCAGGGGATCGGCGATGCCATGTGCTTCACAGAGCTCGACCACATAGTCGAGCAACTTCTGTTTATGTTCCTTGGCCAGTTGCCGTACCGGGTCCTGGGGATCACCGGTTTCGCCAGCGGTGTTGATAAAGGCACAGCCGCGAAAGCCCTCGCTGGCGAACCAGCCACCGAGCACGCTGAACAGCGCGAGCAGACGTTCGCCGGAGCTGGCGGCCTGCTCGACTTCGCCGCGATACCACCGCATCCAGCGGATATCCCGGCGCCGCAGGGCTTCCAGGGTCAGGTCGTCCTTGGTGCCGAAGTACTTGTAGAGGCTTTTGCGCGCCACACCGGAGGTGCGCACCAGAAGATCGATGCCGGTGGCATGGATGCCACTTTGATAGATCAACCGTTCGGCGGTATCCAGCAGGTTTTCGCGGGTCTGGTTCGGGGTGATTTCGTTCATGGGAAAGAGAGTAGAACGATCGTTCTCCAAGGTCAATCGCCTTTTCCAAATAACCCCCCGAAGGGCAAAAGGGGCGCGAGCAGGGCGCCCATCCGGGAAGCCTTCCGAACCGGCATCGGGGTTGGCGGCAAAGCCCTCGTCGAAGACGCATTCGAGAGCGGCGCATGGTGTAGACTTACTGATTCTTCGCATTCGACCCTAGCGAGCCCTATGCCGTCGCTCTTCAAACGCTCCTTGTTGCCCAAATTGCGCAGCTTTCCTCTGGCTGCCGAGGCCCTGACCATCCTGCCTTCGGCCGCCGAGTTCCGGCGCTGCCTGCTGGAGCAGATCGCCGCTGCCCGGCAGCGCATCACGCTGGTGGCGTTGTACCTGCAGGAAGACGAAGCCGGCCAGGAAATCCTCGCTGCCCTGCATGCGGCCAAGGCGGCCCGTCCGGAGCTGGACATCGTCGTCGTGGTGGACTGGCTGCGGGCCCAGCGTGGCCTGATCGGGGCCGGCAAGCAGCCGGGCAACAGTGCCTGGTACCAGGCGCAAACCCGCGACCACGCGACGCAAGTGCCGATCTACGGAGTGCCGGTGCAAACCCGCGAACTGTTCGGCGTGCTGCACCTCAAGGGTTTCGTGATCGACGATTGCGTGATCTACAGCGGCGCCAGCCTGAACAACGTCTACCTGCACAAGCTCGACAAATACCGCTTCGACCGTTACCACCTGTTGCACAATGCCGCCTTGGCCGATTCCATGCAGGGGCTGGTGCGCAACGAGTTGCTGGCGTCCCGGGCGGTTCGCCGTCTCGATGTGCCGGAGTTACCGACTACCCGTAGCCTGCGCGGCGATATCGGCGATTTGCGCAGCCGCCTGAAGAAGGCCGGTTATGACACCACGGCTGGCAGTGAGCCGACCTTTGGCCTGTCGGTCAGCCCGATCATGGGCTTGGGCAAGAACAACCCATTGAACCGCCTGGTCTGCGAACTGATCGCCTCCAGCCAGCAGCAACTGACCATTTGCACACCGTATTTCAACATGCCGCTGGCGGTGACCCGGGAACTCAACCGGGCCCTGGAGCGTGGGGTGAAGATCGACATCATCGTGGGCGACAAGACCGCCAACGACTTCTATATCCCACCGAGCCAGCCGTTCAAGGTCATCGCCGCCTTGCCTTATCTCTACGAGATCAGCCTGCGACGTTTCGCCAAGCGTCACCAGGCGGTGATCGACAGTGGGCAACTGAACCTGCACCTGTGGCGCGACGGTGACAACACCTATCACCTCAAGGGGATGTGGGTCGACGAGCGTTATACCTTGCTGACGGGGAACAATCTCAATCCGCGGGCGTTCCGGCTGGACCTGGAGAATGCCTTGCTGATCGACGATCCACGTCGTGAGTTGCTCGACGTGCGGGCGAAGGAGGTGGCCCTGATCATGGAAAACACCCTGCGCCTCGACGGCTTCAAGAGCCTGGAGACCCTGATGGACTATCCGGAAGCAGTGGGCAAATTCCTGCGGCGGGTCAGTCGGGTACGGATCGAGCGGTTGTTGTATCGGATGTTGTAAGGCGGGGGGAAGGCAGGGGAACCGCGTTATCGTTCATCGCCAGCAAGCTGGCTCCTACAATGATTCGATTGAATTCGCTATCGCGAACGACCCAATACTGTAGGAGCCGGCTTGCTGGCGATGAGGCCATCCCGGGCGATATCAATCCCCCGGGATAACCACCGGCCTCAGTTCAGGCCCAGCTTGCCACGCAGGGTCGACAGGTCTTCAGCCAGGGTAGTGACCGGCCCCACCAAGGCCTTGCGGTCGGCTTCCTTGACCTTGTCATAGGTTTCGAAACCGCCATCCTTGGTCTTGTACTTGGCCAGGATCTTGTCCACGGCCGCGAAGTTCTTGTCCACTTTGACCGCGAAAGCCTTGTCCTGCTGCTCAAGCTGCGGACGGAACAGGTCGACGATTTTCTTCGCGCCGTCGATGTTGCCCTGGAAGTCATACAGGTCGGTGTGGCTGTACCGGTCTTCTTCACCGGAGATCTTGGTCGCGGCCACTTCCTCCAGCAGCGCGGCGGCACCGCCTACGACTTTCTCGGGTGGGAAGGTCAGGCCGGCGACGCGGGCTTGCAGGTCCTTGACGTCCTTGTTCAGGCCAGCCGCCAGGTCACCCAGGCCGGCGGTGGTGTTTTCCGAGAACAGGCTGTATTCGATGCGGTGGAAGCCGGTGAAGTCTTCAGCCTTCACGCCTTTTTCATGGTCGTTGACGCGGGAGTCGATGGCGCCGTCCAGGTCATTGAACAGCTCGGCGATCGGCTCGATCTTCTCGTAGTGCACGCGAGTCGGGGCGTAGAGCTTCTTGGCGGTGGCCAGGTCGCCTTTCTTCACGGCGTCGGTGAACTGCTGGGTCTTGTTGGCTAGCTCATTGAGTTCCGCGGTCACATAGATCTTGTAGTCGGACACCGGCCCCACCAGATCCAACGGCGCGGTGGCGGCGAAAGCCGAAAGCGGCGTGTGGAACAAGCCAAGGGCCAACAACAAAGCAAGAGGCGACTTCTTCATGGGACGTTTCCTGGTGAGTTAAGGGTCAAGCAATGGTTTTTTGTTTTGCAGCTGAAAGCAGTGAGCGACCGATAAAGTCCTGATCGCTGGTGACGCCCGGCAAGGTGAAGAAGTAGCCGCCGCCAATAGGCTTGAGGTACTCCTCCAGGGGTTCGCCGTTGAGCCGGGTTTGCACTGCGATAAAGCCTTGCGCCAGATCCGCCTGGTAGCAGATGAACAGCAGGCCCATCTCCAGCTGGCCGTTCTTGCTCACGCCATTGGAGTAGTTGAAGGGTCGACGCAGAATCAGGTTGCGCTGGGTGGCGGCGGTGCGCGGGTTGGCCAGGCGGATATGCGCATCGAGCTTGGTCAGCTTGCCTTCCGGGTCCTTGGCGTAGTCGGGAACCTGGGTTTCCTTCTCGCCGCCCATGGGCGCGCCGGTGGTCTTGACCCGGCCGATGATGCTTTGTTGTTCCTGCAGGGGCGTGCGGTCCCAGCGCTCAACCAGGTTGCGGATGATCCGCACCGCCTGGTAGCTGCCGGCCACTGCCCAGCCCGGTTCATTGGCGCCGGGCTGAACCCAGACGATGCGGTCCATGGCGCTGCCATCGTTGGAGTCCGGGTTGGCCGAACCGTCGCGGAAACCGAGGAAGTTGCGCGCGCTCTGGGCCGGTTCGCCGGTCTTGAGCGGTGCCTGGGCCGGTACCGTGCCTTCCTGTTTCCAGCGCACCAGCAGCAGATCCGGGGTGTTCTTGACGATATCGCGCAGGGCGTGAATGTTGGTGTCCGGGGTGTTCGAGCAGAATTGGATACTCAAGTCGCCGTGGCACAGCTCCGGCTGTAGCGCGTCGTTGGGGAAACCGACCATGCGGATCAGTTGCTTGGGTTTGACGGCGGCCAGGCCGTAACGCTCGTCGAACAGCGACTCGCCCACCGCCACGGTGATGGTCAGGTTGTCCGGGGTGACCATCGGGCCAAGAATTCCGGAGTCCAGCGGCGGTAGTTTTTCATCGACCTGTTTCACCGTGCCACCGCTCATCAGGAAGGCGATGCGCTTGTTCAGGGTGCGGAACAGGCGTTCGAGTTCCTCACTGTCGCTGGCCAGGACGTCGAAGGAGACGATCATGCCGGCGGCCGGACGCGGGGTGACGATTCCGCTCTGGTATTTGCCATGGAAGTCATGGCGGTCCTGGGTCTTGTCGCTGCTCGGCGCTTCGGTGACCTGGGCTTGCGCCTGGCTGGCGGCCATGGCCGGGCAGCTCAGGGCGCTACCGGCGAGGGCGGCACCGGCCACCCCCATGCCCAGCAGGACACGGCGGCGCTGGGCGGAAAATTCGGCGTTGTGCTGTTCTGAATCGCTCATGTTCGTATCGTCTGCTTGTTTACAGGCCGGAAAGGCCGAGGGCGGGATCGATTCCATCGAGTGCATCGGCCAGGGCCTTGGCCTTGTCGCTGATCTGTTGGCGTTGCGTAGCACTCACGGTGTCGTAGGTGGCATAGCCGCTGGCGTTGCGCAGGCCGTTGAATTCGGCGTCCAGGGCCGTCGCGGCGCTGTCGATTTTCATCAGCAGGTCGCCGGACGACTTGACCAGCAGCGGCCGCATCAGGTCGATGACCTTTTGCGCGGCTTGCAGGTTGGCGACGAAGCCGTCCAGGTCGACGTGGCTGTAGCGTTCTTCTTCGCCACTGCCGGCACGGGTTTCGGCCATGCTGCGCAGGCTGCGGACGACGATGCTGAGCAGTTGCTCCGGCGGCAGCGATGTCGCCAGCAGTTGCTGCTTAAGGCTGGCGATATCGGCTTGCAGACGCTGGGCGACCGGCACCAGGGCGTCGACGCTGCGTTGCTGGAATAGGCCGTATTCGAGGCGGTGGAAGCCGCCGAACCCCGGGTCCTGTTCGCGTTTTTCGTAATAGTCGGCGCGGGCGTTGATCGCATTATCCAGCTCGGCGAAGCGCTGGGCGGCCGGGGCCAGGCGCTGATAGGCGGCCCGGGCCGGGGCATAGAGCGCCTGGGCCTGGGTCAGGTCGCCGGCGGCAATCGCCTGCTCGAGGGCATCGGTGGCCTTGATCAGCGCGATGCTTTGGCTGCTCAGGTAGACGCGGAACTCCGACAACGGCCCGATAAAGGCGGTCATAGACGGGCGCGCCTTGGCCGCGGCCTCGGAAGCGGCCGTCGGCGTCACGTGCAAGGTTGCGCGTGGATTGCTCAGCAGCCCGCAGGTAATGGCATAGTCGCCGGGCTGCAGCTTGGCGTTGATCACCTGGCTCAGGCCCGGGGCGATGTTCTCGCGCTCTTCGAGCACCAGCACGCCGTCGAGGATTTCCCACTCGACCACGCGTTGCGAACTGTTGAGGATGCGGAAGCTGTTCTGCCCGGCCGGCACGCTCAGCACATTCGGCTCGCAGCCGTGGGCCTGGATGGTCACGGTGATTTCGTTGTGATGGGCCTGGCGCTTGCTCGCGGCCAATTGCGAGGCGTAGTAGAACAGTCCACCGGCCGCGATCATCACGATCACCGAGCCGGCTACCGCCCAGCGCAGGACCTGGGGCGGTTTGCCAGTTGCAGGGTTGGACATGGGTAACCTTACTGGTTGGGAACGGAAGAAGTGTGCTTGGGTGCCGCTGCCGCGGACGGAAGGAAGAACAGCACCAGGGTGGTCGCCAGGTACAACAGGTAAGCGCCGAGGACGCTGACCGTTGGTGCCTCCTGGTAACCGAACATGCCGGCCAGGACCGAGCCCGCCGGACCGTCCATCGGTAGCGTGGCGCTGATGTCGAAGACCACGCTTTGCAGGTGGTTCCACAGGCCGGCTTCATGCAGGGCCTGGACCGAGTTGGCGAGGATACCGGCGGCGACCACCAGGATAAACAGGCCGGTCCAGCGGAAGAACAACCCCAGGTTCAGGCGCATGCTGCCGCTGTAGATGGCGAAACCGATGAAAATCGCCAGGATCAGGCCGAGCAGGGCGCCGATCGGCGCGCCCGGACCTTCGCTCTGCTGGAACACCGCCAACAGGAAGAACACGGTTTCCAGGCCTTCGCGGGCCACGGCGAAAAACACCATGGCAATCAGTGCCCAGACCTGATGCCTGGAACCGGCGAGCGCCTGGTCGAGGGACTCATGCAGGGCGTGCTTGATGGACCGGGCGACCTTGCGCATCCAGAACACCATCGAGCTGAGGATGCCAACGGCGATCAGTCCGACCACGCCTTCGAAGAGTTCCTGCTGTTTCTGCGGGAACTCGGCACTCATCAGTTCCAGGCCGCCGCCGACCAGCAGGGCGAGGGCGGCGGCGAGAAACACGCCGATCCACACCGCCGACATCCACTGACCCCGGCCAGTCTGCTTGAGGTAACTGGCGATAATGCCAACGATGAGCGCGGCTTCAATGCCTTCGCGCAGCATGATTAGAAAGGGAACCAGCATTCGGTGATGCACCCGTGTTAGAGAGGATGCTAATTTGTAACATAATGATACTCATTACTAAACAGGTTTTATTGTTAATTGCTCCGCGGTGGCTGAATGGGTGGGAGAGTTGACAGTGGGGGATTGCGCTCAAACGAGCGTCTAGCGCTGCATTTGCGAGTTATCTGATCTGGAGTCGAGGTGCTGCGGGTTCGGTTCAAGCTCCATCACGGCAGTACAAAAGCACGACTCATGAAGTTTTCGCAGGAGTGCTGCGCAGGTTCGGGGGCGCCCGCGAGCGGCAGAGGTTTTGCGCATCGCCATAACTGGCCGCTCTTTGCCCTGAATAAAATCGTTCTAAAAAGCCCGGCCAGCGCTTCGGACTTTTTGCTATTCTAAAACTGTAGGTGAAGACGCAGACTGATGCGCAAGAGGATAGCAAGGAAACGTGGGGCGCGTTCCGAAGGGTACACGGTTAGAAAGATCTCCGCGCTGAGATCCAGCCCTTATGCCGTGTGAAGCAGAAGAGCACAAAACTGTTCTGTGAGAGTCCTGATAAACCTTGTAAGCCGGAGACCAGCGCCGGCCACCTACTTAGTTTTCAAAGCCCGCCCTGTGCGGGCTTTTTCGTATCGGCCAGAACTGGCTTGCCAGCGATGGGACCCTTGAGCCTTGCGGTGTCTGTCCGGACGTCATCGCCAGCAAGCTGGCTCCTACAGGTTTTGCGGTGTTTTCAGGATACCGTCCCGATAGGCATCAGTTATTGAAGTTACAAGCGTCCGACAGCTTGAGGTAGCTGATGTCCTCGGGCTTGCCGGCGGTATCGATAAACTTCATATCGGCCGTGACCACCTTGCAGGTCTGGCTCGGTTGTTCGGTCATCGACACGACTTTGGCGATGTGCAAGGGCATGCCGTAATGATAGGGCACGGGTTGGGAGGTGCTGGTGTTGTCGGCCTGGGCTATGCCGGCAAAGGCCGAGACGGCCAGGGCGCCGGTCACCAGCAAGGTACGTAGGTTCATGGTGTTTCTCCGAAGCAGGCTTGAGGTTTCATCCGGCACCGCAATGGCGCTGGACATGCCGCGGAGGGCGTCAGGGGAAATCTGCGCGAGCGCGGTCGATTTCACTTTCCGTGTGCAGGATTAATCCTGAGTTAAGTGTAGGACTTTTATTAGTTTGCTAACGGAGTCAGCGAAGCCTGCCCCCAAATCACCCAACCCCGCACTGCCTTGGGGCCTTCACACCCACTCCTGCGTAGCCTTCCGTAGCACGGCGGCTGTGCTACCGCCCGTGACATCGAGGCCCATAAAAATCTATCTAATTGATTTTTATTAAATTTTAAACCCTGATGCTGGCGCGCTGAACCCTGTGGCACACTTTCTGCTGTCTATTCCGTTGTTACATACTAAGTTCCGTTATAGCGGAATACACATCATCGGAGTGCAACGTCATGCAGCGTGGACTTTCCTTGTTTAAAGCCTGTGTTTTTCTTCTGGCGGCTTCGGCGGCAGTCGCTGCGCAAGCCGCCGACAGCAAGCTCGATAGCGTGCTCAAACGCGGTCACCTGATTGTAGGCACTGGCAGCACCAACGCGCCGTGGCACTTCCAGGGCGCGGACGGCAAGTTGCAGGGGTTCGATATCGATATCGGCGGGATGATCGCCAAGGGCCTGTTCAATGACCCGAGCAAGGTCGAGTACGTGGTGCAGTCTTCCGATGCGCGGATTCCCAACCTGCTGACCGACAAGGTCGATATCAGCTGCCAGTTCATCACCGTCACCGCCAGCCGTGCCCAGCAGGTTGCCTTCACCCTGCCGTACTACCGCGAGGGGGTCGCACTGCTGTTGCCGGCCAATAGCAAATACAAGGAAATCGACAGCCTGCGCGCCGCCGGCGATGGCGTTACCGTGGCCGTGCTGCAGAATGTTTATGCCGAGGAGCTGGTGCACCAGGCACTGCCCAAGGCCAAGGTCGACCAGTACGACAGCGTTGACCTGATGTACCAGGCCATGAGCACCGGCCGCGCCGATGCCGCCGCCACCGATCAGTCTTCGGTCAAGTACCTGATGGTGCAGAAACCTGGCATGTATCGCAGCCCGGCCTTTGCCTGGAGCCCACAGACCTATGCCTGCGCGGTCAAGCGCGGCGACCAGGACTGGCTGAACTTCGTCAACACCGCCTTGCATGAGTCCATGACCGGCGTCGAGTTCCCCACCTACGCAGCCTCCTTCAAGAAATGGTTCGGCGTAGACCTTCCTTCCCCGGAAATCGGTTTCCCAGTCGAATTCAAGTGATCCGTTAAGGGCAGGGCGCCGCGCTCGGCGCCCCGTCGAAGGTACTGCGAACCATGAACTATGAGTTGAACTTTGCCGCCGTCTGGCGCGATTTCGACACCTTGCTGGCGGGACTGGGCCTGGGCCTGGAACTGGCCCTGGTGTCCATCGCCATCGGTTGTGTGATCGGCCTGATGATGGCGTTTGCCTTGCTCAGCAAGCATCGCCCATTGCGGGCGCTGGCGTCGGTGTATGTGACGGTGATCCGTAATACGCCGATCCTGGTGTTGATCCTGTTGATCTATTTCGCCATGCCGAGCCTGGGCATCCGGCTGGACAAGATCCCCTCGTTTATCGTCACGCTGTCGCTGTATGCCGGGGCTTACCTGACCGAGGTATTCCGCGCCGGCCTGCTGAGTATTCCCAAGGGCCAGCGTGAAGCCGGGCTGGCCATCGGCCTCGGCGAATGGCAGGTTCGGGCCTATGTCACCGTGCCGGTGATGTTGCGCAACGTGCTACCGGCGCTGTCCAACAACTTCATTTCGCTGTTCAAGGACACCTCCCTGGCGGCGGCCATCGCCGTGCCGGAGCTGACCTATCACGCCCGCAAGATCAACGTGGAAAGCTACCGGGTGATCGAAACCTGGATGGTCACCACGGCACTCTATGTGGTCGCCTGTTACCTCATTGCCCTGATGCTGCGTCACCTCGAGCAGCGTCTGGCGATCCGCCGATAGGAGGCACTCATGTACGAAGCGCAAAGTTGGTGGCATGAGTTGTGGATCGCCCGGGAAACCCTCTGGGAGGGATTCCAGACCAGTGTCGCGGTTTCGCTCCTGGCGATTGTCTGTGGCACCTTGATCGGCATTGTCGCCGGCCTGGTGCTGACCTACGGCAAGTTCTGGATGCGCGTGCCGTTTCGCCTGTATGTCGACCTGATCCGCGGCACCCCGGTATTCGTGCTGGTCCTGGCCTGCTTTTACATGGCCCCGGCCTTGGGTTGGCAGATCAGCGCCTTCCAGGCCGGCGCGCTGGGGCTGACGCTGTTCTGTGGCTCCCACGTGGCGGAGATCGTGCGCGGCGCGATGCAGGCCATCCCCCGTGGCCAGATGGAGGCGAGCAAGGCCATCGGCCTGACCTTCCACCAGGCCCTCGGTTATGTGCTGCTGCCCCAGGCGCTGCGGCAGATCCTGCCGACCTGGGTCAATTCGTCCACCGAGATCGTCAAGGCCTCGACCCTGCTCTCGGTAATCGGTGTCGCCGAACTGCTGCTCAGCACCCAGCAGGTGATTGCCCGGACCTTCATGACCCTGGAGTTCTACCTGTTCGCCGGTTTCTTGTTCTTCATCATCAACTACTCGATCGAGTTGCTCGGTCGACATATTGAAAAGCGGGTGGCCTTGCCATGACGACTGATTCCCAAGCACTGCTCAGCATTCGCGGGCTGCACAAACAATACGGCAAGCTCGAAGTGCTCAAGGGCGTCGACCTGGACATGCAGCGCGGCAACGTGGTCACGCTGATCGGCTCCAGCGGCTCGGGCAAGACCACGCTGCTGCGCTGCGTGAACCTGCTGGAAGAGTTCCAGGGCGGCCAGATCACCCTGGACGGCGAATCCATCGGCTACAGCGAAGTCAACGGCAAGCGCGTCCGCCATCCGGAAAAAGTCATCGCCCAGCATCGGGCCATGACCGGCATGGCGTTCCAGCAGTTCAACCTGTTTCCACACCTCACGGCCTTGCAGAACGTGACCCTGGGCCTGCTCAAGGTCAAGAAGCTGCCCAAGGACCAGGCCGTGGCGCTGGCGGAGAAATGGCTGGAACGGGTCGGCCTGCTGGAGCGGCGCAATCACTTTCCCGGGCAGTTGTCCGGCGGCCAGCAGCAACGGGTCGCGATTGCCCGGGCCATTGCGATGAACCCGAGCCTGATGCTGTTCGACGAAGTCACCTCGGCCCTCGACCCGGAACTGGTCGGGGAAGTGCTGGCGGTAATCAAGGGCCTGGCGGAAGAGGGAATGACCATGTTGCTGGTCACCCACGAGATGCGTTTTGCCTTCGAGGTCTCGGACAAGATCGTTTTCATGAACCAGGGGCGTATTGAAGAACAGGGGCCACCCAAAGAACTGTTCGAGCGTCCGCAGTCGCCGCGCCTCGCGGAATTTCTGAAAAACACCCGTTTTTAATGTGTTATCCAAGGAGAACAGTATGAGCATTACTCGTTATGGCACCGGCAGCACCGCGGGTGGCGGTCAGCCGCGTCCTTTCGCCCGTGCCGTCGAAGCCGATGGCTGGTTGCACGTGTCCGGCCAGGTACCGGCGCTGAATGGCGAAATCATTGTCGGCGGCATCGTCGAGCAGACGCACCAGACCATGAAGAACCTGATGGCGATTCTCGAAGAAGCCGGTTATGGCCTGGAAGATGTAGTGCGCGCCGGTGTCTGGCTGGAGGACCCACGAGATTTCTGGAGCTTCAACAAGGTGTTTTCCGAGTACTTCACGGCCGAACACGCTCCGGCGCGGGCCTGTGTCCAGGCGAATATGATGGTCGACTGCAAGGTCGAGATCGATTGCATCGCCTACAAGAAAAAGGCCTGACGGTCGGCGTTTGTGTGGTGATCGGAAGACCTGTGGCGAGCGGGCTTGCCCCTGCGCCGCTGTAGGAGCGAGCTTGCTCGTGATGGTAGCCCAGGCACCGTGGGGTATCAGCTGCCCGGTGTCATCGTTGACGACCATCGCGAGCAAGCTCGCTCCTACAACATAGGGGCAGCCCCGCGAACATCAATCTGGGTAAACTCCCCGGCAATTTTTCCAATGAGATGGCACTGACATGAGCGAAGACACCATCAAGCGTCGGGCAAAAGGGCTGGACCGGGCGTTCGATATCCTCGATTACCTCAAGGAAGTCGGCCAGCCGCTGCGTCCCAACGACATCGCCAGCGGCATCGGCAGCCCGAAATCCACGGTCTACGAGCTGGTGGCATCCTTGCTGGAACGGCGCATCCTCGAGTTGGTCGGCAAGGAAGGTCATGTCTATCTGGGCCGTCAGCTGTATTTTCTCGGCCAGGCGCACCTGCGGCATTTCGACCTGAGTCGCGAGGCCGACCACGCCTTGCAGGAAATTGTCAGCCAAACCCGGGAAACCGCGCAGATGTGCCTGCTCAACGGGCGCAAATACACCGTGGCGTTGATGAAGGAAGGTGAGCGGCATTTCCGGATTTCCTCGGACATCGGTGAAAACGCGCCGATTCCCTGGACCGCCTCCGGGCGCCTGCTGCTGGCGCACCTGAGCGACCAGCAAATCATCGACCTGATCGACCATGACGACTTTATCCTGCCGGACGGCCAGCGCCTGCCGTTGGAAGTCTTTCTCAAGGAAATTCGCCAGGCCGGGATCGATGGGTTCTTTTCCTTCGATAGCGTCGCCGACACCTTTACCCATTGTTTCGCCGCGCCCGTCAAGGACGAGCGGGGCATTTGCATCGCGACCCTGTGCATCGTCGCCCCGCGGGCGGATGCCAAGACTCACTACAACGACTATCGCCGGGTGCTGATCGAGAGCGCGAACAACCTGGCCCGTCGCATCAACGACTAGCGCGGCCGCCTGGGGCGCCGCTGATAAGGAGTTTGAAATGCCTACTGCCGTGAACTTCGCCGCCGTGGAAAAAGGCGCCACCAGCGTCGGCGCGCAACTGGTGAACGATGTCAGCTTGCCGGCCCTGGTGCTCCACCGCGATGCGCTGGAGCACAATATTCGCTGGATGCAGGAATTCGTCAGTCGTAGCGGCGCCGAGCTGGCGCCCCATGGCAAGACCAGCATGGTGCCGGCGCTGTTCGCTCGGCAACTGGCCGCCGGAGCCTGGGGCATTACCCTGGCGAGCGCCGTGCAGACCCGTGCCGCCTACGCGGCCGGTGTGCGGCGGGTGCTGATGGCCAACCAACTGGTGGGCGCGCCGAACATGGCGCTGATCGCCGGCTTGCTGGCCGATGCGCAGTTCGAGTTTCACTGCATGGTCGATCACCCGGACAACGTCGCCGCCCTGGGGGCTTTCTTCGCCGAACGCGGCCTGCGCTTGAATGTGATGATCGAGTACGGCGTGGTCGGTGGTCGTTGCGGTTGCCGCAGCGAGCAGGAGGTGCTGGACCTGGCCCGGGCCATCAAGGCCCAGCCGGCGCTGGCCCTGACCGGTATCGAAGGCTATGAAGGGGTGATTCACGGCGATCAGGCCGAGAGTGGCATCCGTGCCTTTGCCGGCTCCCTGGTGCGACTGGCGGTGGAGCTGCAAAACAATGGTGCATTTGATATCGGCAAACCGATCATCACCGCCTCGGGGTCGGCCTGGTACGACCTGATTGCCGAGGAGTTCGAAGCCCAGGACGCCGATGGGCGTTTTCTCAGTGTGTTGCGTCCGGGCAGTTATGTCGCCCATGACCATGGCATCTACAAGGACGCGCAGTGCTGCGTGCTGCATCGTCGGGGTGATCTGAGTGAAGGTTTGCGCCCGGCGCTGGAAGTCTGGGCCCATGTGCAATCGATGCCGGAACCGGGCTTCGCGGTGATCGCCCTGGGCAAGCGCGATGTGGCCTTCGATGCCGGGTTGCCGGTGCCGTTGTTGCGTTATCAGCCGGGAGTATTGCCGGCGCTGGGCGAGGATGTCAGCGCTTGCAAGGTGACAGCGGTGATGGACCAGCATGCGTTCATGACCGTGGCGCCGGGCTGTGAGCTGAAGGTCGGGGATATCGTCTCGTTTGGCACTTCGCATCCGTGCCTGACCTTCGACAAGTGGCGGGTTGGTTGCATTGTCGATGAGCAGATGATGGTTATCGAAGTGTTCGAGACCTGTTTCTAATCGGATACCGCTATCGCGAGCAAGCTTGCTCCTACAGTGTCCGGGTCGTGCCTGACTCTTGTGTACGACCTGAACCTGTAGGAGCAAGCTTGCTCGCGATAGCGTCCTGACAGACACCACGAGACTTTCCGAATGACCACCCTGAACCTGCCCCCACCACGCATCGCCTTGATCGGCGAATGCATGATCGAACTGCAACAACATACCGACGGCAGCCTGCACCAGAGCTTCGGCGGCGACACCCTGAACACCGCCGTCTATCTGTCCCGCGAGCTCGGCGGGCGGGCCTCGGTGGACTATGTCACGGCTCTCGGCGACGACAGCTTCAGCGACAGCATGTGCCGCATCTGGCGCGCGGAAGGCATCGGCCTGGACCTGGTGCAGCGTCTGCCGGGGCGCTTGCCCGGTTTGTACTGCATCCAGACCGACGCCAAGGGTGAGCGGCGTTTTCTCTACTGGCGCAACGAAGCGGCCGTGCGCGACTGCTTTACCGCGCCGACCGCCACCCCGGTGCTGGCGGCTTTACCGGAATACGACGTGCTGTATTTCAGCGGCATCACCCTGGCGGTGCTCGGTGAGCTTGGGCGGGAAAAGCTGATTGCCGTGCTGCAAGAGGCCCGTCGGGGTGATACCCGGGTGGTCTTCGACAACAACTACCGAGCGCGACTCTGGGCGGATGTCGAGCAGGCGCGTGAGGCGTATCGGTCGGTATTGCCCTATGTCGACCTGGCGCTGCTGACTCTGGAAGACGAGCAGGCGCTGTTTGATTATGCCGATAGCGAGGCGGTGTTCAGCGCCTACCAGAACTTCGGCACGCCGGAAGTAGTGATCAAGCGCGGCGCCGAGAGTTGCCTGATTCGCTGCGCGGGCGAGGCCTTCGAGGTTCCGGCGCAGAAGGTCGAGATGGTGCTGGACACCACAGCGGCGGGGGATTCGTTCAGTGCCGCGTACCTGGCCAGTCGCCTGACAGGCGGCGATCCACGACAGGCGGCGTTGGCGGGGCATGCGCTGGCAAGTCGGGTGATTCAGGTGCGTGGGGCGCTGATCCCGCGAGATTGATCTGGAAAATACAGTGCCCCTGAGGGCCTCTTCGCGGGCAAGCTCCACTCCTACAATACCTGTGTTGACCGCAAATAGGGTGGACAACGCAGGCATTGTGGGAGCGGAGCTTGTCGGGACGCCGCACCGCCGCGAAGAACGATGACGCGGTTTTCCGGTTCAATCGCGATAGAAAACCTGCACCAGGTGATAACCGAACTTGCTCTTGATCGGCCCGTGCACGGTGCGCAGCGGCTTCTTGAAGATCACCTGGTCGATGGCGCCGACCATCTGCCCGGGCCGGACTTCCCCCAGGTCGCCGCCACGCTTGCCGGACGGGCAAGTGGAGTACTTTTTGGCCAGCACATCGAAGGCTTCGCCTTTGACGATACGTAGCCTGAGTTGTTCGGCTTCCTCGGCGGTCTTGACCAGGATATGGCGGGCTTGGGCTTTCATCGATTCGTTACCTTGAAGCGTTGGGGCATGTGGCGGGCGCGGGATTATGCCCGAAGATCAGGACGTTTGCCCGATCATGTCGCGCACCCGGTTCGCTAATGCATCGAGGGTGAAGGGCTTGGCGATCAGGTCCATGCCGGGCTCCAGGAAACCCTGGCGCTCGGCGGCTTTCTCGGCGTAACCGGTCATGAACAGCACCTTGAGCCCCGGGCGGTGCTGGCGGGCGACTTCGGCCAATTGTCGCCCATTCATCCCCGGCAGGCCGACATCGGTCACCAGCAGGTCGATCCGCAGGCTCGATTCCAGCAGCGGCAAGGCGGTCCGCGCATCCGCCGCCGGGTGCACGGTATAACCCAACTCGTCGAGGACATTGAGCACCAGCATGCGCACCGCCGGATCATCCTCCACCACCATCACCGATTCGTCGATCTCGGCCAGCGGTGACTCCGCGGGGTGCCGTGGCGGTCGCGGCGTCTCGGCTTGCGCCGCGTGATAGCGCGGCAGGTACAAGCGGACGCAGGTGCCTTTGCCCGGTTCGCTTTCCAGGGTGACGTGACCACCGGACTGCTGGGCAAAGCCATAGATCATCGACAGCCCCAGGCCGGTGCCCTGGCCGATGGGCTTGGTGGTGAAGAACGGGTCGAAGGCCTTGGCCAGGATCAGCGGGCTCATGCCGGTCCCATTGTCGCTGACGCCGATCATCACGTAGTCGCCGGCCTTGACCGGCTCCAGGGTGCTGATATCGCCGCCGTCGAGGTAGCTGTTGGCGGTCTCGATCCGTAGTTCGCCGCCATCGGGCATGGCGTCGCGGGCGTTGATCACCAGATTGAGCAGGGCGCTTTCCAGTTGCCCGGTGTCGGTGTTGACCGGCCAGACATCCTGGCCCAGTTCGACTTTCAGGCTGATATGGGCGCCCTTGGTGCGGCTGAACAATTCTTCCAGCGATTGCACCAACTGGTTGGGATCGATGCGCTTGCGGTCCAGCGATTGCCGGCGGGAAAACGCCAGCAGCCGGTGGGTGAGGGCAGCGGCCCGTTGCGCCGAGCTCACCGCGGCGTCGGCAAAACGGCCGATCTCGTCGCTACGACCGGCGGCGATATAGCGTTGCATCAGGTCCAGGCTGCCGATAATGCCGGTGAGCATATTGTTGAAATCATGGGCAATGCCGCCGGTGAGTTGGCCCACCGCTTCCATTTTCTGCGCATGGCGCAGCGCCTCTTCGGCGCGTTCGCGCTCGACCATCTCGTTCTGCAAGCGCTGGTTGGACTCGGCCAGCGCCCGGGTGCGCTGGGCGACGCGCTCCTCCAGGGTCTCGTTGAGGTTGCGCAGGGCTTCTTCGGTGCGCTTGTGCTCGGTGATATCCAGTGCCGCGCCGACAAAGCGCTGGGCCCGGCCATGGGGCCCGAGGTGGCAGCGCCCACGGGCGAAGACCCAGCGCACCTGGCCGTCGGCTTGCACTACCCGGTATTCTTCAGCGTGCTCGGTGTGTTGCTCCAGGCATTGTTTGATACCGTGGGCCACCAGGGCGCGGTCCTCGGGGTGCACACTGTCCAGGTAGACGCTGATGGGCGTCTGGCTGGCCCGCGCCGGGTCGACACCGTGCAATTGGGCGAAGTGGGCATCGGCGAGAAAAAGGTCCTGGTCGATATCCCAGTCCCAGGTCCCGAGTCGGGTGGCGGTATCGCCTGGAGATCCATTCATAAACCTGCCTTGAAGATGAAGCTTTGGGTTGCGCCGCGGCTTATTATCCCGCCAAGCTGTAGACATTCGTCACATTGAAATGACACAAGCTTAATCGCTAAACCTCTTTTTGACTGTATTGCGGACACTTTTGCCATGGATATCCACGCGTTGCTGAAAACCCTGGCCGCCCAGGACGGTTCGGACCTGTATCTGTCCACCGGGGCGCCGCCCTGCGCCAAATTCAATGGCGTGCTCAAGCCGTTGGGCGGCGAATCGCTGAAGCTCGGCGAAGTGGCGGCCATTGCCGACGGTATCATGGACGCCGAACAACGCCTGCAGTTCGAACGGGAACTGGAAATGAATCTGGCCTTGTCCCTGCCGGGTGTCGGTCGGTTCCGGATCAATATCTTCAAGCAGCGTAACGAAGTGTCCATCGTGGCGCGCAATATCAAGCTGGAAATTCCTCGTTTCGAAGACCTCAAGCTGCCGCCGATCCTGCTCGAGACCATCATGGAAAAACGTGGACTGGTGCTGTTCGTCGGCGCCACCGGTTCGGGCAAGTCGACTTCCCTGGCGGCCTTGATCGACTACCGCAACCGCCACAGCAGCGGCCACATCATCACCATCGAAGATCCGGTGGAGTATATCCATCGCCACAAGAAGTCGATCATCAACCAGCGCGAGGTCGGGGTCGACACCCGCAGCTTCCACGCAGCGCTGAAAAACACCCTGCGTCAGGCGCCGGACGTGATCCTGATCGGCGAGATCCGCGACCGTGAAACCATGGAGCATGCCCTGGCGTTCGCCGATACCGGGCACCTGGCAATCTCCACCCTGCACGCCAACAACGCCAACCAGGCGCTGGACCGCATCATCAACTTCTTTCCGGAAGATCGCCGGCCGCAATTGCTCAATGACCTGGGCAACAACCTCAAGGCGTTCGTTTCACAACGCCTGGTCGCCACCCTGGACGGCAAGCGCCGGGCGGCGGTAGAAGTGATGCTGGGCACGCCGACGGTGCGTGACTTTATCAAGCGCAACGAGTTCTCCGAGCTCAAGGGCATCATGGAGAAGTCCGAGCTCATCGGCATGCGCACCTTCGATACGGCCTTGTTCGAACTGGTGGTGGAGGGGGCGATTGACGAGGAGGAGGCACTGAAGAATGCCGACTCGGTGAACAACCTGCGCCTGCGCCTGAAGCTGCACCAGGATACCGCGGCCCTGACCGTGCAGAAGACCGCTCCCGCGCCGCCGATCGCGGCGAAGGAGTTGGATGCCAAGGATTGGGGCCTGGTGGAGGATGGTGGCTTGCCCCGCAGTTGATAGGGATAAACGCGCTGCTCAGTCCAGCTGATGTCGATACGGCAAGTCCGGGCCGTTACGGCTACAGGTAATCGCCGCGGCACTGACGGCGAAGGTCAGCATCGCGTCGATCTGGGGCTTGTCCAGGTGTTCCAAGCCCTGCACCGAGTCCAGTTGCTGTTCGGTCAACCAGGCGATCAGGGCGGCCTGGAAGGTATCGCCGGCACCGACGGTATCGGCGGTAACGACTTCGCGGGCCGGCACCGACCAGTGGCCATGCCGGCGACTGTAGACACTGGCGCCCTGGGTGCCACGGGTCAGGAACACCAGCTGGCAGCGCTTGGCCAGCCATTCCTGGGCGATGTCCTGCGGGTCGCGATCCGGGTAGAGCAGGCCCAGGTCCTCGTCGCTGACCTTGATCATATCGGCATGTTCGGCCAGGGCCGCGATCCGCTGGCGCCAGAGCTCGATGTTCGGCTCCGGGTTGAGTCTGACGTTGGGGTCGAGGGTGATCAGCCGCCGACCGCTTTCCCGTCGCACCAGGTTCAGCAGGGTGTCGGCAATCGGTTGCACCACCAACGAGAATGAGCCGATATGCAGGCCGCGCACCTCGTCGCCGAGTTTCGGCAGGTGCCCCGGCAGCAACTGGCGGTCGGCACAGCCTTCGCCCCGGAAACTGTAATGCGGCGAGCCGTCGGCGCCCACGGCGACCATCGCCAGGGTGGTGGGCGCGTCGAAGTCCAGCAGGTAATCGGCGCGTACGCCTTCTTCCTGCAGGACCTGTTGCAAGCGGCGTCCGAGGTAGTCGGTGGACAAGCCGGCAAACAACGCCGCATCGACCCCCAGGCGGCGCAGACCGACCGCGACGTTGAACGGCGAACCACCGGCAATCGCCTTGAAATTCACTTTCGCGGTTTGCCCGCTCGTATCATCACTGAAAAAATCGAACAGCGCTTCACCACAGACCAGATACATGGGAACTCACTCTTGAAGGGCCGCTACCTGTTGGCGGTAGCGTTGGTAAATGGGTTGGTAGGCAGCGACATTGGCTGCAATCGGCCGGGTTTCGCTCGCCAGATCGAGGCTGACGCAACGTTCGCACAGTCCGGCCAGATCTTGCACGCCGGCGGACTCGCACCAGGCCGCCTGGATCGCCGCACCGAGGGCCGCGGCTTCGCTCTGGCGGGTGCAGACCACCGGGGTGTCCATGATATCGGCGACCATCTGCCGCCACACCGGGCTTTTCGAGCCGCCGCCGGTCAAGCGGATGCCGTGGCTGCGCAGGCCGGCTTCGCGCAGCAGGTCCAGGCCATAACGCAAACCGAAGGTGGTGCCCTCGACCACGGCCCGGCACAGATTGGCCTGGGTCAGGTTGGTCAGGGTCAGGCCTGACAGGCTGCCATTGGCCTGGGGCAGGGCAGGCACCCGTTCACCGTTGAGAAACGGCAGCATGCTGACCCCGTCGGCGCCGATCGGGGCTTGCTCGACCCGGGTATTGAACTCGTCGAGCCCGAGATTGAACAACTCGCGCACGGCGCCGGTGGCGTTGGTCAGGTTCATGGTGCAGATCAGCGGCAGCCAGCCACCGCTGGAAGAGCAGAAGGCCGCGACCGAGGCATGCGGGCTGACCAGCGGCTGGTCGGCATAGGCATAGACCGTACCGGACGAGCCCAGGCTCATGGTGATGACCCCGGCCTGGATATTGCCGGTGCCGATGGCACCCATCATGTTGTCGCCACCGCCACTGGCAACCATTGCGTTCGGGTTGATGCCCAGCCGTCCGGCGATTTCGGGAAGTATCCGGCCCACCGGCTGGTGGGCTTCGATCAGCTCCGGCAAGGCCGCTTGCAGGCGCCCGCTGGGGTCGATCTCGTGCAGCAGGGACAGGTCCCAGCGGCGTTTGCGCACATCGAAATAGCCGCTGCCCGAGGCATCGCCATATTCCGCGCAACTACGGCCGGTGAGCCAGTAGTTGAGGTAATCGTGAGGCAGCAGGATATGCGCGATCCGGGCGAACAGTTCGGGATGCTGTTCCCGGGTCCAGAGCAGCTTGGACACGGTATAGCCGGGAGCGATTACCAGGCCGAGGCGTTCGAGCGAGCCCTGTTCGCCGCCCAGCTGTTCCAGCAGGCGCTGGTTTTGCGGGGTGGTTTCGGTGTCGCACCAGAGCTTGGCCGGGCGCAGAACCTGGCCCTGCTCATCGAGCAGGACCAGACCGTGCTGCTGGCCGGAAACGCCGATAGCAAGGATCGCCTGGCCGTCGACGGCGGCCACCGCCAGTGCTTGCTGGGTGGCTTGGACAAAAGCCTCCAGCCATTGCCCGGTGTCCTGCTCGCGGCGGCCGTTGGCGCCGCTGATCATCGTATGCGGCGCCGCGCCCTGGCCCAGCACTTGACCGCTGACGCTGTCGAGGACGATGGCCTTGGTGCCTTGGGTGCCGCAGTCGATGCCCAGATAGAGTTTTTGATTCATGGCGGTGCCTGGCAGTTAGAACAGGATCACTACATCATTATTGTGGGAGCGGAGCTTGCCCGCGAAGCTTTTGGCGACCTTGAGGCCGCCTTCGCGGGCAAGCTCCGCTCCCACAGGTTCATATCCCACAAATTCAAGTATCGACCGTTATATCAGTGTGTGGCCGGAACTGTAGCCAACAAACGCTCCAGCGTCTTGCTCACGCCCACTTCGCGCAAGCTGTTGAAGCAGCGTTCGAAAGCGGCGATAAACTCGGCGGACCGGGGAATCGCAGTGCCGAAAATCTCTTCCACGGCGAACAGACGTTGCACGATCAAGGTGTCATCCGCCACCAGCGCCTGGCAGAACTCGGCCCGTGGGTCCGGAATGCTGTAGGTCGTGCCGTTTTCATCGACGCCCTTGAGGTACAGGGCCCAGGCCGCCACCACCAGCGCCGCGCGTTCGGTCTCGCGACCATCAGCGATCAGCCGGTTGAGGGTCGGGATAGTGAACTTGGGAAATTTCGACGAGCCATCGGAGCAGACTCGCTCCAACTGGTCGGCAATCGCCTGGTTGGAGAAGCGCTGTACCAGAGTGTTCTTGTACTCGGTCAGGTCGATCCCCGGCACCGGCGCCAGTTGCGGGGTGACATCCAGATCCATATAGGCACGCATGTACTTCACGAACAACGGGTCGTTCATGGTCTCGTGGACAAATCGATAACCCTTGAGGAACCCCAGGTAGGTCAGGGCCAGGTGGCTGCCGTTAAGCAGCTTGATCTTCATCTCCTCATAGGGTGTGACGTCATCGGTGAACTGCACACCGACCTTTTCCCAGGCCGGGCGACCGTTGACGAACTTGTCTTCCAGCACCCATTGCACAAAGGGTTCGCAGACCACCGGCCAGGCATCGTCGACGCCGTGCTCGTCATGCAGTTGCAGGCGGTGGGCGGTGCTGGTCATCGGCGTGATGCGGTCGACCATGGCATTGGGAAAGCTCACATGGGCGGCGATCCAGTCATGCAGGTCGGCGTCGCGCAAGGCGGCGAAGGCCAGCAGCGCCTTGCGGGCTACCGCGCCGTTGTGGGGCAGGTTGTCGCAGGACATCAGGGTGAAGGCCGGGATACCGGCGGCCCGGCGCTTGGCCAGGGCCGCGCAAAGAAAGCCGAAGACGGTTTGCGGTGCCTCGGGGTGGCTGAGGTCGTGCTGGATCTGCGGCAGGTGCGTCATGAACTCGCCGTTGCTGTCGTCGATGCAATAGCCACCTTCGGTGATGGTCAGCGAGACGATACGGATCTCTGCCGAGGCGAGTTTGTCGATCAGCGCCTGGCGGTTGTCCTCGGCCAGCAGCATATCGCTGATGGCGCCGATCACCCGGACCTCAGTGTCGTCGCCGTCGCCCAGCTCAAACAAGGTGAAGAGGTAGTCCTGGCCGGCCAGGTCATCCCGGGCGCGACGGTCTTCGTTACGCAGACCGACCCCGCAAATGGCCCAGTCCAGGCCCTCGCCGGTGTTCATCAGGGCGTCGGTGTAATAAGCCTGGTGGGCGCGGTGGAAGCCGCCGACGCCGATATGGGCGATGCCCTGGCGGATATCGGCCAGGCTGTAGAGGGGCAGGCGGACTTCCGGCGCCAGCCGGTGCAGATTCTGTTTGTTCAGGTTCATGGCTAGGGCTCTCGACAATCAGGCGGCAGCGCGCAGCGGACGGGCGACGGCCAGACCGTTGGCATCGAACAAATGGCAGTGGCTGCTATCCAGGTGCAGATTGAGGGTTTCACCGTACTGGCTGGCCATATCGCCGCGGATGCGCATGGTCAAGGCTTCACCGGAGGCGGTGCGCACGTGGCAGAAGGTATCGCTGCCCAGGCGCTCACCGACGTCAGCGGTGACTTTCAAGGTGCAGTCGCCGGGTTTGGCGAGCTCCAGGTGTTCCGGGCGAATGCCCAGGGTCACCGGACTGCCGACCCGGAGGCCGGCATCGCTCAGCGGCAGGCTGACACGGGTGCCGGCATCCAGTTCAACTTCACAGCCCTGGCCGTCCAGACGGCTGACCTTGCCCTTGAGAAAGCCCATTTTCGGCGTGCCGAGAAAGCCGGCAACGAACAGGTTGGCCGGCGCATGATAGAGCTCCAGAGGCGAGCCCACCTGCTCGACGCGCCCGCCGTTGAGTACCACCACCTTGTCGGCCAGGGTCATGGCTTCGACCTGGTCGTGGGTCACGTAGATCATGGTGGCCTGCAATTCTTTGTGCAGGCGCGCCAGTTCCAGGCGCATCTGTACCCGCAGGGCGGCGTCGAGGTTGGACAGCGGTTCGTCGAACAGGAAGATCTTCGGATTGCGCACAATGGCGCGGCCGATGGCGACCCGCTGGCGCTGACCACCGGACAGCTGCTTGGGCTTGCGCTCCAGCAGCGGGCCGAGTTCGAGGATCCGCGCGGCTTCATTGACCTTGCGCTCCACCTCGGTCTTGGCCTCGCCGGCCAGGTCGAGGGCAAAGGACATGTTCTTGCGTACGCTCATGTGCGGGTACAGGGCGTAGGTCTGGAAGACCATGGCCAGGTCGCGCTTGGCCGGGCTGACTTCGGTGATATCGCGACCATCCAGCTCGATGGTGCCGGAGCTGACCTCCTCGAGGCCCGCGATCAGTCGCAGCAGGGTCGATTTACCGCAGCCGGACGGACCGACGAAGACCACGAACTCGCGGTCGTTCACTTGCAGGTCGATGCCCTTGATGATGGACAGGCCTTCGAAACCTTTTTGCAGATTCTTGATTTTCAGGTTGGCCATGGTGAGGCTCCTTTTGAAGTTCGCTGAGAACCCTGTGGGAGCCGGCTTGCCGGCGATGGCGTCCGGATGGGCGCCGCAAGGCTCGAGGGCCTCATCGCCGGCAAGCCGGCTCCTACAGGTTCTGTTGTGTTCAAAAAATCGCTGATCTATTTCACGGCGCCGAAGGACAGGCCGCGTACCAACTGCTTCTGGCTGATCCAGCCGAAGATCAGGATCGGTGCACAGGCCAGGGTCGAGACGGCCGACAACTTGGCCCAGAACAGACCCTCGGGGCTGGAGTAGGAAGCGATCAGCGCGGTCAGCGGCGCGGCATGCGAGGAGGTCAGGTTCAACGACCAGAAAGCCTCGTTCCAGCACAGGATCAGTGACAGCAGCAGAGTCGAAGCCAGCCCGCCCTTGCTGATCGGCAGCAGCACCCGGACCATTTCCTGCCACAGGGTCGCGCCGTCGAGGCGGGCCGCTTCGAGGATGTCCTTGGGGATGTCCTTGAAGTAGGTGTAAATCATCCAGACCACGATCGGCAGGTTGATCAGGGTGTAGATCACGATCAGCGCCAGGCGTGTATCGAGCAGTCCGAAGGACTTGGCCAGCAGGTAGATCGGCATCAGCACGCCCACCGGCGGCAGCATCTTGGTGGAGAGCATCCACAGCAGGGTGCGCTTGGTCCGTTGGGTTTCATAGAACGCCATGGAGTAGGCCGCCGGCACCGCGATCAGCATGCACAGCAAGGTGGCGCTGAAGGAGATCACCACTGAGTTCCAGGCGAAGTGGAAGTAATCGCTGCGCTCCTGGATATGCAGGTAGTTCTCCAGCGTCGGGGTGAAGAAGAACTGCGGCGGCGTGGCGAACGCGTCGATCTCGGTCTTGAAGCTGGTCAGCACCATCCAGAAGATCGGGAAGAAGATCAGGATCGCAATGGCCCAGGCCAGGATGCCGAGCAGGACGCTTTGCAGGCGTCGGGATTGTTTGAGTGTGAGGGTCATGGCGCGGGCCTCAAGGCTTGTCTGTCAGGTTTTTGCCGATCATCCGCACCAGGATGATCGCGGCGATATTGGCGATGACCACGGCGATCAAGCCGCCGGCCGACGCCATGCCGACATCGAACTGCACCAGGGCCTGGTTGTAGATCAGGTAGGCCAGGTTGGTCGAGGCGTAGCCCGGACCACCGTTGGTGGTGGTGAAGATTTCCGCGAACACCGAAAGCAGGAAGATGGTCTCGATCATTACCACCACGGCAATCGGCCGGGCCAGGTGCGGCAGGGTCAGGTGCCAGAAGATCGCCACCGGACCGGCACCGTCCAGGCGCGCGGCTTCCTTCTGTTCCTGGTCGAGGGACTGCATGGCGGTCATCAGGATCAGGATGGCGAAGGGCAGCCACTGCCAGGAGACAATGATGATGATCGACAGCAGTGGGTAGTGGGCCAGCCAGTCCACCGGCTGTGCTCCGAACACTCGCCATAGTGCGGCGAGAATCCCCGAGACCGGGTGGAAAATCAGGTTTTTCCAGATCAGCGCACCGACGGTGGGCATGATGAAGAAGGGCGAGATCAACAGGACCCGGACGATGCCACGACCGAAGAACTCACTGGCTTCCAGCAGCGCCGAGATCAGCACGCCGAACACCACGCTGATCAGCAACACGCTGCCGACCAGCAACAGGGTGTTGGTGGCGCCGGGGAGAAAGCCCGAATCGGTCAGGAAGTAGGTGAAGTTTTCCAGGCCGACGAACTGGTTTTCGCCCGGGTAGAGCAGGTTGTAGCGGATCAGCGAAAAGTAGACGGTCATGCCCAGGGGCACGATCATCCACAGCAGTAGCAGGCCGACCGATGGTGAGACCAGAAACCAGCCGGGGTTGCGCAGACGGCTTTTGCGCAACGGCTGGGGTATATCCATATGGGCTTTGGCAGTGGAGGTATTCATGGTGATCGGAACCAATTGGGAACAGGAGCAGACACGACTTGGCCTCTGTAGGAGCGAGCTTGCTCGCGATGGTCGTTAACGATGACGGGTGTTCAGCAGGTAAACACGGCGCTCTTGAGTCCATCGCCGGCAAGCCGGCTCCTACAGGGATTCGAGGTTACTTGGGGTAACCCGCGCGTTTCATTTCCCGTTCGGTGAAGGTCTGCGCATCGGCCAGGGCCTTGTCGACCGTGGTCTGGCCAGTCAGCGCGGCGGAGAACTGCTTACCGACCTGGGTGCCGACCGCCTGGAACTCAGGAATGGTCACCAACTGGATCCCGACATAAGGCACGGGCTTGGCGCTCGGGTCTTTCGGGTTGGCGGCCTTGAGCGATTCCAGGGTGATCTTGGCGAACGGCGCGGCCTTCATGTAGGCGTCGCTATAGGTCGAGGCGCGAGTGCCTGGCGGTACATTGGCAATGCCGTCTTCCTTGGCGACCAGGGCTCCATACTCCTTGGAGGTGGCCCAGCTGCTGAAGACTTTCGCCGCGTCCTTGGCCTTGGAACTGGTCGGGATCGCCAGCGCCCAGGAGTAGAGCCACGCCGAGCCTTTCTCGGTGACCTGGTGCGGTGCGTAGGTAAAGCCGACGTGGTCGCTGACCTTGCTCTGGGTCTTGTCGGTGACAAAGGAGCCGGCCACGCTGGCATCGACCCACATGGCACACTTGCCGCTGTTGAACAGCGCCAGGTTTTCGTTGAAGCCGTTACTCGAGGCGCCCGGCGGGCCAGCCTTCTTCATGGTCTCGACGTAGAAGTTCAGGGCGTTCTTCCACTCGGGGCCGGTGAATTCCGGCTGCCACTTTTCATCGAACCAGCGCGCGCCGTAGGCATTGGCCACGGTGGTGATCAGGGCCATGTTCTCGCCCCAACCGGCCTTGCCCCGCAGGCAGATACCGTATTGCTCCTTGTCGGGATGGTTGAGTTTGCTGGCGAATTCGCCGATCTGCTCCCAGGTCGGGCGCTCGGGCATGCTCAGACCGGCGTCCTTGAACAGGTCGGTGCGGTAGTAGGTCATGGAGCTTTCGGCGTAGAACGGCAGGGCGAACAGGGTGCCCTTGACGGAAAGGCCGTCGCGCACCGACGGGAATACATCGTCGATATCGTAGGCGGCGGGCAGGTTGTTCATCGGTTCCAGCCAGCCTTTGGCGCCCCACAGTGCAGCTTCGTACATGCCGATGGTCAGCACGTCGAACTGGCCGCCCTGGGTGGCAATGTCAGTGGTCAGGCGTTGGCGCAGGACGTTTTCTTCCAGTACCACCCAGTTCAGTTTGATGTCCGGGTGCTCGGCTTCGAAGGTTTTCGACAGCTTCTGCATGCGGATCATGTCGCTGTTGTTGACGGTGGCGATGGTCAGGGTCTGGGCGGCAAGGCTGACGCCGCTGAGGGTGAGGCCGGTGGTGACAAGCAGTGCGCTGGCAATGGCTTTCATCGAACACTCCTCTTCATTACGCACTGAGGCGCTGAAGGTCAGTTTATTGTTGTTGTGTCTTCCGGTGCCCTGGAAGAATCTGGCATTGATTACAGCCTTCAAACGCCGTCCTGACAAATCCTTGACGACACTTTGTTCGGTACTTTTTTGCACTGAGGCAGAATGTCGCAGGTCGGCGAAATGGCTGATCGAGATAGGGAGGGGTGGATTGGCAGGGCGATGAGGGGGTGAATCCGTACAGATTTGGCGCGCCACGGTCTTGCTGCGGGGCGTGGTGATGGTGGTGCACGTTAGGCCGCCATCGCTGGCAAGCCAGCTCACAGGTCGGTGTTCCAACACAAAAATATCGCCGAGCCGGTCTTCTGTGGGAGTCGGCTTGCCGGCGATGACGTCGGCAAGATCAATACAAGACTTACTGAACTCATTGCTGGCAGGGCTATTGGGGGGAGCCTAGCTCTTTCATCGCCGCTTCGGTTTCAGCCAGTTTAAGCTCAAGCGCTTGAACCAACCCCTGCCGATCAGCCGCCGCAAGCCTGAGCGCCTCGGCATCCTCCTGCGCCACCCGCAGGCGCTCCTGAAGCAGGGTGCCGGCATTCTCCAGTGCTCGTGCCTGTTGGAGCTGCTGCTCCATGCGCTGCTGCTCTTTATCCAACTGCTCCTGCGCCAGTTTGAGCGCCTTCGCGCTTCCCCGGCTTTCCGCCAACAGCCGTTCATTATCACGGTGCAACTGGGTGATTTCGTCCTGGCGTACCAGCGCACTCTGCTGGGCCTGGCGTAACTCCATCTGCACTTGCTGGATCTGCGTCTCATGTCGACGCTGTTCCTGGTCGCGCTGGTCGCGGGCGGCACTGCGGAAGTGCTCCAGTGCTTCACGGGCGTGCTGATGCTTGTCCTCCAGCGAACTAATCTGCTGATCCTTGTCCTTGAGGCGCAATTCGTAGTCGCTGCAGGCCTGGCTCAGCCCGGCGTTGCGGGTCTGTTCGGTTTGCAGCATCGAGCGGGTGGTTTGCAGGTTGCGCGATTCATCGGCCAGGGCCACGGCCTGGATCTCGAACTGCCGCTGCTGTTGTTCCAACTGCTGGACTATCTCGGTCAATTGCGCCTGCCATTCGGCTTTTTCCGTCACCAGTTGTGCCCGCGCCTGCTCGACAGGTTCCCGAGCCTGTTCCTGGAGACGTTGCGCCAGCCGCGAAACCAGTTCGCCCAGCTCTTCGTCGAGTGACTCCACGGGCGCCATACGGCGTAGATCACCGTCATCCAGTTCCTTGAGATAGCGGTGGATGGTGGTCTTGGAGCCGGTATTGCCCATTTCGATACGTACCGCATCGATGCTTGGGTGCTCGCCGCGGGCGAGGATCGCCAAGCGTGCCGTTTGTACTACCGCCTTGTTTACGCCGCCGCGAGCCATGTTCTCTCCTACGATTTCGTACCGTGGTACGTACCATGTATTTACATAGCATATAGATAAAATAAAGAAGCTGATATTTGAAATTTTTAACACGGGATATACTGGTATTACCCCGTGTGATGAGTCGTTTTGGCGTTTTGCCCCGGGGGAGTCAGTACGGATGCCGGGAATCGAGGCCATGAACGAGCTGGACCGCTACCTGCAAGCGGCGACGCGGGAGAACACCCGTCGCAGCTATCAGGCCGCCATAGAACATTTCGAAGTGAGTTGGGGCGGTTTCCTGCCGGCCACCAGCGATAGCGTGGTGCGCTACCTGATGGCCCATGCCGGCGTGTTGTCGATCAATACGCTGAAGCTGCGGCTATCGGCCCTGGCGCAATGGCATAACAGCCAGGGTTTTGCCGATCCGACCAAGGCACCACTGGTACGCAAGGTGTTCAAGGGCATTCGAGCCTTGCACCCGGCGCGGGAGAAGCAGGCCGAGCCGCTGCAGTTGCAGCACCTTGAGCAGGTTGTCGTCAGTCTTGATGCGCAGGCGACCCTGGCCTTGGCCGCCGATGATCGGCCGACGCTGCTACGTGCCCGGCGTGACAAGGCGCTGATCCTGCTGGGCTTCTGGCGAGGCTTTCGCAGTGACGAGCTCTGTCGCCTGGAGATCAAGCATGTCCGTGCCGTCGCAGGCTCCGGCATGACACTGTATTTACCGCGCAGCAAAAGTGACCGCGACAACCTCGGTCAGACCTACCAGGCTCCGGCCTTGCAGCGCCTGTGTCCGGTGCAAGCCTATATCGACTGGATCAACAGCGCCGCACTGGCACGTGGCCCGGTATTTCGCGCCATTGATCGCTGGGGGCATCTGCGGGAGGAGGGCTTGCACGCTAGCAGCATCATCCCCTTGCTGCGCCAGGCCCTGGAGCGCGCCGGGATTGCCGCCGAGCACTACACCAGCCATTCCTTGCGCCGCGGCTTCGCCACCTGGGCTCATCGCAGTGGTTGGGATCTGAAGTCGCTGATGAGTTATGTCGGCTGGAAGGACATGAAGTCGGCCATGCGCTATATAGAAGCCAGCCCGTTTCCAGGCATGGGACTGATCGTCGAAAAGCCAGTGGGTCAGGGAGCATAAGATTTCTTCTATTAATAGTGTCTGCTCATAGCGAAAACCAATCGCGAGCATCAGCTTTGCCAATGAGCCAGAACGCAAAAGAATGGCTAGGATTCTCCCCATCAACTTCTTAACCCCTGACGGAGAGTCAACGATGCCTATCATCAACAGCCAAGTTAAACCGTTCAAAGCAACCGCTTTCAAAAACGGCGCATTCGTCGAAGTCTCGGACGCTGACCTGAAAGGCAAATGGTCGGTGGTGTTCTTCTACCCAGCTGACTTCACCTTCGTTTGCCCAACCGAACTGGAAGACCTGGCCGACAACTACGCTGAGTTCCAGAAACTAGGCGTGGAAATCTACAGCGTGTCGACTGACACCCACTTTGCCCACGCGGCCTGGCACAACACTTCGCCAGCCATCGGCAAAATCCAGTACACCATGATCGGCGACCCGACCCTGACCATCTCCCGCAACTTCGACGTCCTGATCGAAGAAGCTGGCTTGGCCGACCGCGGTACTTTCGTGATCAACCCGCAAGGCCAGATCAAGATCGTTGAACTCAACGATGGCGGTGTAGGCCGTGACGCTTCCGAGCTGCTGCGCAAGATCAAGGCCGCTCAGTACGTTGCTTCCCACCCAGGCGAAGTTTGCCCAGCCAAGTGGAAAGAAGGCGAGGCTACTCTGGCTCCGTCCCTGGACCTGGTCGGCAAGATCTAAGTCCGTGAGTGATTCAAGGGCGGTCATCCGCACTTCATAAGTCAGCCGCACCGCCCCATAACGCCCGGGTGGTAATCACCTGGGCGTTGTTATTTCTACAGTACTGAAAAAGGGAAATCGCCCGCATGTTGGACGCCAATCTTAAAGCCCAGTTGAAGTCGTACCTGGAACGGGTTACACAACCGATCGAGATCGTCGCCTCCCTTGATGACGGCGCGAAATCTCAGGAAATGCTCGCACTGCTCAAAGAAGTCGCCAGTCTTTCTACCCAGATCACCTTGTTGGACAATGGTAGCGATGCGCGCAAGCCATCGTTCTCGTTGAATCGCCCGGGAGCCGATATCAGCCTGCGCTTCGCCGGTATCCCCATGGGCCACGAATTCACTTCGTTGGTGCTGGCCCTGCTGCAAGTCGGCGGCCACCCTTCGAAAGCCAGTGTCGAAGTTATCGAACAGATCCGCTCGCTCAAGGGTGAGTTCAACTTCGAGACTTATTTCTCGCTGTCTTGCCAGAACTGCCCGGACGTGGTCCAGGCACTGAACCTGATGGCGGTACTGAATCCGAACATCCGCCACGTCGCCATCGACGGCGCGCTGTTCCAGGACGAAGTCAACGATCGCAAGATCATGGCCGTACCGAGCGTCTATCTCAATGGCGTGAACTTCGGCCAGGGCCGCATGGGCCTCGAGGAAATCCTCGGCAAGCTCGATACCGGCGCCATCGAGAAACAAGCGGAAAAAATCAGCGCCAAGGACGCCTTCGATGTCCTGGTGGTCGGCGGCGGCCCCGCCGGTGCGGCGGCGGCGATCTATGCGGCACGCAAAGGCATTCGTACCGGTGTTGCGGCGGAGCGTTTTGGTGGCCAGGTGCTGGACACCATGGCGATCGAGAATTTTATCTCGGTCCAGGAAACCGAAGGGCCGAAACTGGCCAGCGCCCTGGAAGAGCATGTTCGCCAGTACGACGTCGATATCATGAACCTGCAGCGCGCCAGCGCCCTGGTGCCGGCCAAGACTGTCGGCGGGCTGCACGAAGTGCGTTTTGAAAGCGGTGCCAGCCTCAAGGCCAAGACCGTGATCCTCGCCACTGGCGCGCGCTGGCGTGAAATGGGTGTGCCGGGCGAGCAGGAATACAAGGCCAAGGGTGTGTGCTTCTGCCCGCACTGTGACGGCCCACTGTTCAAGGGCAAGCGTGTCGCGGTGATCGGTGGTGGTAACTCCGGTGTCGAGGCGGCCATCGACCTGGCCGGTATCGTCAGCCACGTGACACTGCTGGAGTTCGACAGCAAGCTGCGCGCCGATGCCGTGCTGCAACGCAAGCTGTACAGCCTACCGAACGTCAAGGTCGTGACCAGCGCGCTGACCAGCGAGGTCAAGGGTGACGGGCAGAAGGTCACCGGCCTGGTCTACAAGGACCGCGATTCGGGTGAATTCCATACCGTCGACCTGGAGGGCATCTTTGTGCAGATCGGTTTGTTGCCCAACACCGACTGGCTCAAGGGCAGCGTCGAACTGTCGCCGCGCGGCGAGATCATCGTCGATGCCCGTGGCGAGACCTCGTTGCCCGGCATTTTCGCCGCCGGTGACGTCACTACGGTACCGTACAAGCAGATCGTGATCGCGGTGGGCGAGGGCGCCAAGGCTTCTCTGAGTGCCTTTGACCATCTGATCCGCACTTCTGCACCGGCCTGAAATGTGGGAGCGGTGCTTGCCCGCGAAGCTTTTAGCGGCCTCAAGGGCCTCTTCGCGGGCAAGCTCCGCTCCCACAGGTTCGGTAGTGCCTGAAGTTTGTATGGAAAAAAGCCCCATGAATCGAGGATTCATGGGGCTTTTTCTTTACCCGGCGTTATCAGGCATCTTGCAGCGGCGTTGGCTGGATGATTTCAACCCAGTAGGCGTCTGGATCCTTGACGAAGGCCAGGCTTTTCATGCGACCGTCGCTCAGACGTTTCTGAAATTCGACGCCCAGGGCTTCGAAACGCGCGCTGGCCGCACGAATATCCGGCACCGAGATGCAGATGTGGCCGAAGCCCCGTGGGTCGGTGTTGCCGTTGTGGTAGGCAAAATCCGGGTCGTTTTCAGTACCGTGGTTGTGGGTCAGTTCCAGGATGCCGGGAATCGACTTCATCCACTGGGTCCGCTCGGCGGCGTCAGCCGGGATCTGCGCCTTGTCCACCAGGGCAAGGAAATACAGACTGAATTCGGCTTCCGGGAAATCACGCTTCTCCACCAGGGAGAAACCCAGTACGCGGGTGTAGAAGTCCAGGGACCGAGTGGCATCCTTGACCCGCAGCATAGTGTGGTTGAACACGAAGCCCTGGGTGGCGGTGTCGGGTTGGGCGGTAACGCCGGGGAAGGTGTTCAGGTCTTGCAGGCTCATGGGCTCTCCGCACGGCAGATAAAAAAAGCGGGCAATCATGGACGCGGCAGGCTGACTCGCCGGTTCCGATCCTGTGGGGCTGGATCATACTGAAGCGGGGCGCAGGCGCCAAATTCGGACGGATGGATTTTAGCCCCGAGCACAGCTGCGCCGGGTAATAGCGGGCTATATCGGTTTTGTCAGGAAGTTATAGCGAAGTGTATAAAACTTGCCGAAGAGGCATAAAGAAGCCCGCCGAAGCGGGCATTGGGGCGCTAATCCTTTAGCAGCCTTCATCCTGTAAGAATGCATGTGAAAAATGTGTGAAGCGCGTGAGCAGGTTGTTTTTCATCCGACAGACGTAATAGACATGACGCATTCTCTCGGGCGGCTGTGAGAAATTTTTTACATGCAACAAAAGCCGTCGAGACGCCCGGGTTACGGTTAGTAACGGGTACTGTGTCGTTTTTGAGTTCTATATTCCCGACGCTCGTCGCCGGGCGGGAACTCTTGTCTGAAAAACTTGTCGTCGATATGCGCGTTATTATCACCGTCGAGACGCCGGTCAGTATGATCCTGGGCGACAAAAAAAGCCCTGCTTGGGCAGGGCTTTTGCGTTCAGGCGTTAAAGTCAGCCGCGCAACCAGGAGTCGACGGTCGCGGCACCGTATTGTTCTTTCCAGGCTTTCAGGCCGCGGTGATTGCCGCCCTTGGTCTCGATCAGCTCACCGGTGTGAGGGTTCTGGTAAACCTTGACCACGCGGGCACGTCGCTGCTTGGGCGCGGCGGTGCCGAGTCGGCTCGGGTTTGGATCGAGGATCGCGATGATGTCGCGCAGGCTCTTGTCGTAGGCCCGCATCAGGCTCTTGAGTTTTTCTTCAAACTCGATCTCCTTTTTGAGTCCAGCGTCGTTCTTCAAGGCTTCCAGCTGGGCGAGTTGCTCTTTAAGGGCTATTTCTGCGGCACGAAATTGGGCGAGTTTTGACAAGGTATTTATCTCCACGAGTTGTATTCGGCTGCCATCTACCTAAAACAAAACGACAAGCCAATGCTTGCAACGGCTTTCGTTACGCGTGTGCACCTGGGTGTGGCAGTGCGGAAAGTTACTTAATAAGCCTGAGGGCGTCCTATCAATTTACTGCTGGCAAGAAAAAGTGTAGTAGTTATCAGGCCAAGAGTAAATAACGCGCGTTAGACGTTGAAGCAATACCGATAGGCAAGTGTCGCTGACTTATTCTGACAGCGCGACTTTATCTTCTTGCACGCTGAGCTGCCGTTTGAAATTGTTAAGAAAATTCTCCGCCAGCAGTGGTTTGCCAAACAAGTAGCCCTGGAGAAAGCCCACACCCCGGGATGCCAGCTAGTCGCGCGGTACTGGCGTTTAGACACCCTCGGCGACGATGCCCAGTTCCAGCTTGCTGCTCAGTTCGATAACGCTGTCCAGAATATGCCCGGACAAGGCGTCGGCGCCGATCATGGCGAAGAAACTCTGGCCGATTTTCAGGTAATCGACATTGAACTGGCGTAAAAAGCCGAGCCTTGAATGCCCGGTGCCGAAGTCGTCAATGGCAATCATCACACCCATGTCGCACAACTGGGCGAACAGGCCAAGTCGATAAAGGCCTGGGTCGCCGGGGAGACCTGGCGCCGGTCGAGCACGGCGAGAGCGATCTGGCGCTTGACCCGTGGCGACAACGGTCGACTGACATAACCCGGGGCCGGGTGGTCCGGCAGGGATTGCTCGGCCACTATCGTGACGCCTTCGCCACGGGCCACGGTGGCCAGGGTGCTGAGCAGTTGCGCGGTGCGGTAGCGGATGTCCGGGACCAGTCGCTGGGCGGCGAACAGTTGGGCGACCAACTCCCCGGAACCGGCGCCGGTGAGGATGAACGGGTCTTGGCACAACGCCTTGAGTTCAATCGCCGACTGCTCGCACAACGGGTGGCCGACAGGGAGCAGGGCGACCATCTGGTCTTCCACCAGGGCAAAGGTGTCGAGGCGCTCCTGCGGCAGCACCACGAAACCCACGTCGATCCGCCGCTCCTCCAGCCATTGCAGCACCTGGCGATCAGGGCCTTCGTCGACTTGCACCTGGATACCCGGGTGTGCCAGCCGGTAACGGGCCAGGAGCGCCGGCAACAGTTTGGTCGAGGAGGTGGGGCCAAAGGAGCCGATGCGCAGAGTCCCGCGTTTCATGCCTCGGGCATCGGCGGCTTCCTGGCGCAAGGTGTCCGCCAGGCCGAGCATGGCCCGCGCCCGTTGCAGCAATTGCGCGCCGATATCCGTCAGCTCCACCTGGCCCTGGTGCCGGCGCAGCAACTCGACACCCAATTCCTGCTCCAGCCCCTTGAGGGCATGGGAAACCGCCGACTGGCTGATCCCCAGGCGCAGGGCCGCACTGGTAAAGCCGCGCAGTTCGGCGACCTGGGAAAATACTTCCAGTTGAGTCAGGGTCATGAGCTTTTACTCATTTTACGATGAGTCGACATAAATAAAATAATGCGGACAGTTTGACAACCGTCCGTTTCGATCCGCAGGAAAAAACATGCACACACAGGTATCCACCTTCACCGCCGGCAGCGACCTGCGGGTCTACTTCAAACTCGCCGGGGTCTCGATGATCTGGGGCGGGACCTTTGTCGCCGGGCGCTTTCTGTCCAGCGATATCGCGCCATTGCTGTTGGCCAGCCTGCGTTTCCTGCTGGCCAGCGTAATCCTGCTGGTGTTTATCGGGATGATGCGCGTGCCGCTGGTACTGCCGGACAAGAAGCAATTCGTGCAATTGCTGCTGTTGGGCTTTTTCGGCATCTTTTTCTATAACCTCTGCTTCTTTTACGGCCTGCACTACATCAATGCCTCGCGGGCTTCGTTGATCGTCGTGCTGAACCCGGCGGTGTTCGGGCTGGCATCGTGGCTGTTCTTCAAGGAACGTCTGAGCACCGCGAAAGTCCTCGGTATCCTGGTCTGTATGGGCGGTGCCGGGCTGGTGATCATCAGCGGCAACCGGAGCTTGTTCGAAGGCAGCGCCCAGACCTGGGTCGGCGACCTGTTGATTTTTGGCTGCGTACTGTCCTGGGCGGTCTACTCGCTGTTTTCCCGCAACCTGACGCGAGCGCTGGGCCCGCTGACCACCGTGACCTATTCCATTTGGCTCGGTACGGCCATGCTCTGGCTGGCGACCTGGCTGCGCGGGGAGGTGAGCCTCGCGGTGATCGACGCCTTGAGTCCGCCGCAGTTATTGAGCCTGGTCTACCTCGGCGGGCTGGGCTCGGCGCTGGCCTATATCTGGTATTACGATGGTATCCAGCGTATTGGCGCGACGCGGGCGGGGGTGTTTATCGGCCTCAACCCGCTGACCGCGGTGATCCTCGGCGCGCTATTGCTGGGCGAGCAGTTGACACTGATCATGTGCCTGGGCGGCGGGCTGATCCTGGCGGGGATCTACCTGTGTAACCGGCCGGCCTTTCAGTTGCCCGGGAGGAAATGAAAAGGGATACGGACAAAACGGGTTACGCCATGTAGAATCTGGTTACGCATATAAGAATAACGTCTTCTGGCAGCAGAAGCCTCGCCCTGAGAGACTGGGTCGACATGAAGATACTTGGGTTCCAACTGATCTACGGCGATTTCCTTGCCCGCAGCGTGCGGGGCATCTCCTGCGCGCCACCCGCCAACGTCCGCATTGATAGCAACTAACTGACCGTTACTTGATAAAAATGATGAGGCGTCACCATGACCGATATCTTCGAAAACCCGATGGGCCTGATGGGCTTCGAGTTCATTGAATTCGCATCGCCGACCCCGAACACCCTGGAGCCGATCTTCGAGATCATGGGCTTCAGCAAGGTTGCGACCCACCGTTCCAAGAACGTGCACCTGTATCGCCAGGGCGCGATCAACCTGATCCTCAACAACGAACCCCACAGCGTGGCGTCGTACTTTGCCGCCGAGCACGGTCCGTCGGTGTGTGGCATGGCCTTCCGCGTGAAAAACGCCCAGCAAGCCTATGCCCGTGCCCTGGAACTGGGTGCCCAGCCGATCCATATCGCCACCGGCCCGATGGAACTGAACCTGCCGGCGATCAAGGGCATCGGCGGTGCGCCGCTGTACCTGATCGACCGTTACGGCGAAGGCAGCTCGATCTATGACATCGACTTCGTCTTCCTCGACGGCGTTGACCGCAATCCGCCGGGCGCGGGCTTGAAGATCATCGATCACCTGACCCACAACGTGTATCGCGGGCGCATGGCCTACTGGGCGAATTTCTACGAGAAGCTGTTCAACTTCCGCGAGATCCGTTACTTCGATATCAAGGGCGAATACACCGGCCTGACCTCCAAGGCCATGACCGCGCCGGACGGCATGATTCGCATCCCGTTGAACGAAGAGTCGTCCAAGGGCGCGGGACAGATCGAAGAGTTCCTGATGCAGTTCAACGGCGAGGGCATCCAGCACGTGGCCTTCCTCACCGACGATCTGGTCAAGACCTGGGACCAGTTGAAGAAGATCGGCATGCGTTTCATGACGGCGCCGCCGGAGACTTACTACGAGATGCTCGAAGGTCGTCTGCCGAACCATGGCGAGCCGGTCAACGAACTGCAATCGCGCGGGATCCTGCTGGATGGTTCTTCGCAGGACGGCGACAAACGCCTGCTGCTGCAGATCTTCTCGGAAACCCTGATGGGGCCGGTGTTCTTCGAATTCATCCAGCGCAAGGGCGACGATGGTTTCGGCGAGGGCAACTTCAAGGCGCTGTTCGAGTCGATCGAGCGTGACCAGGTTCGTCGTGGCGTGCTCGCGACCGAGTAACCACAAGGCCGTCTCCCACAGGGCTACGCAACCCCTGTAGGCGCTGGCTTGCCAGCGATGAGGCCCGTCAGTCTTGCATCGACTGTACGGCTGTCATCGCCGGCAAGCCAGCTCCTAGAGTTCGGTGTTCCCCCACAAAGATATCGTCGACCCCCCTCAGCCAAACAACCCCGCCGCAATATTGATCGAAAACCCCAGAATCGCCGTATTGAACACAAAACCGATCAACGATTGCGCCAGCACCACCTTGCGCAATGCCTTGGTGGCTACGCCCACGTCCGAAGTCTGTACCGCCACGCTGATGGTGAAAGAGAAGTACAGGAAGTCCCAATAGTCCGGATGTTTCTCGCCATCGGCAAAGCGCAGGGGCGACTCTTCAGGTTCGCCCAGATAAAACTGCCGCGCATAGTGCACGCTGAAAATCACCCCGATCAGCAGCCATGAGCCCATCACCGTCAGCCCGGTAAAACCGTAATGCAGCAGGCGCGTGTGCATGTCCAGGTCCTTGCTGCCCGCCAGTTCGACGGTGATCGCGGCGAGGCTGGCAATCGCGGCGATCGACACCATCAGCAGTACCGTTCCGGCATTTTCGTCTTCGCGCTCGACGAAGCGTTGCACGTCTTCGGGGCGCGAGCGCATGGTCAGCCAGAGCATCATGGCCAGGTAGGACCAGACACCGATATTCCAGCCGACGAGGATCTTGGTCAGTGCCGGACTGACCGGAGCCAGCGCTCCGACGGCCAGGCCGAGGAGGGCGGCGATGGTCAGGCGTGGATGGGTTCGGGCGAGATGGGGCATTGGTGCTCTCTATTTTCAAGTATCCGTGCACCTTAACATGGACCTCGTCTTGCAGAATCGCCGCGCCCCCGCAGGGTGAGTTCGAAGAACTCGGGTTCCTCGTTCTGTCATATCCCGACGACCCCGTCGCATGTCTCGCCGCCTGCAGCGCAAGGCTCTTTGCCACTCCCGTAAAAGCGCTGTCATTACGCGGCGAAAGTGCCACGAACACCCGAGAATTTATTTAAAAATCAATAAGATTCACCCGAGGTTTTTTCCTTTATCTGTCACCGGAACTTGAGAAGTTCTCATGCATGGCCTCACCCCACAAGTCGTCTGGAACCAAGGCGACGCATCGAGCGCCATGGCGTCATGAACGAGCAAGTCACTCAACGTACGAACACGACGAAAGGAGATTCTTCATGTTTAAGCGCAACGTTCTCGCGGTATCCCTGACCCTCGCTGCCCTGTGCTCCGCACAAGCGGCCATGGCCGCTGTCAACGGCGGTGGCGGTACCCTCGCGGCTCCGTTCTATAACACTTCTGGCGTTCTGCCTTCCGGTTTTGCTGCTTACATCGGCGTTGGCAGCGGCGCGGGTAAACTCGCGTTTCTGAACAACGATGCAACCCAGTTCAAACTGCCAGCCACCACCAACGTGCATTGGGCCGGTAGCGACTCGAAACTCGCGACTACCGATATCTCCACTTACAACACCAATCATGGCGCCGCTTGGGGCCCACTGATTCAGTTGCCTGCGATGGCGACTGCAGTGGCTCTGCCGTTCAACAAAGCCGGTGGTAACTTGAACCTGACTACTGATCAGGTCTGCGGTATTTTCTCTGGTCGTTATGCGACTTGGGACGCCATCACCGGTTCTGGCCGCACAGGTCCTATCACCGTGACCTATCGCAGTGACAGCAGCGGTACCACCGAACTCTTCACCCGCTTCCTGAGCGCCAAGTGCACCGGTGAAACCGGCACCTTCGCTGTGACCACCAGCTTCGGTTCCAGCTACTCGGGTGGCGTTCCTACCGGTGCGGTAAGTGCTATTGGTAGCTCGGCAGTCATGACCGCGCTGAACGCCGCTGATGGTCGTATCACCTACATGAGCCCGGACTGGGCTGTGACCACCACGGCCGGTCTGGATGACGCCACCAAAGTGGCTACTGTCAACAGTTCCGCACCTAACCTTGCCAACGTCGGCACCGCCGTCTCCGGCGTTACCCCGCCTGCTACTGGCAACCGTTCCAATCCAAACCTGTGGGTACCGGTCTTCGCTGCATCGACCAGCCCTACTGACCCAAGCGTTTTCCCTTTCCCTTCGACCGGCTACCCAATCATTGGCTTCACTAACATGATCTTCAGCCAATGCTACGCCGATGCAACCCAGACGGGCTTGGTGCGCTCGTTCCTGACCCAGCAATATGGCGCTGGCACCACTAGCCCGAACGACGCGGCAGTGACAGCCAACCGTTTTGTCCCGCTCTCAGCTACCTTCAAGGCTGCTGTGCGTAGCAGCTTCCTGACCGCCACCAGCGCTCAGTACGTCGGTAACACCAGCGTTTGCAACGCCATCGGTCGTCCGCTGTAACCCTCGCTTCAACGTAACGCAAGATCCGATCAGCAACGGCGTAAGCCGTTGCTGATTTTTGCGTATGCCTACAACTCGATATCGCCCAGATGAATATTCGATGACAAAGGTTCGGTCCCGACCTTCGGTACCTGCCTTAGTCATATAAGCGACACCAGCCTGCGACAGGCTGGCGTGGCAGCCCACTGTGCAACAGACAAGGAAGGGTAGTGATGCTCCGCTGCAAACCTCCGGCAAGACTCAATGCTCAAGCGCGTCATGGCGATTTATCGATATGGGTGCTCAAGCCTGTGGCCCAGGCGATTGCCCTGTTGCTGGTGGCCGGCAGCGCCCAGGCGCAGACTGCATTCAGTTCCGGCTGGTTTGCCGATAAGGGCGCCGCCCAGGCCGCGAGTGCCGGTCAGCCGGGTGTGCAGTTACCGGGCATGCCACCGCCGTTGGCGCAACAGCAGCAGGCCAATCAGCAGTTGCAGCGGTCATTGGCGAACTTCAATAATAGTGTCGCCGCCATTGCTGCACAGCAGGCGGCACAAGCAGCCGGGCGTCAAGTCGCGCTGGCTCGGTTACCAACGGTGCCGGACGGCTTGGGCGAGGGCGGCCTGAAGGTCGACACCGGCTTGACCCAGGGCTGGCTCAATGCCAAGGCGCCGGTGCAAACCCAGGCCGATGGCAAGACCACCGTTACCATCACCCAGACCGCCGACAAGGCCATTCTCAATTGGGAAACCTTCAACGTCGGGCGCAATACCACTGTCGATTTCGCCCAGCAATCGAACTGGGCCGTGCTCAACCGCATCAACGATCCCCAGGCCCGACCGAGCCAGATACAGGGCCAGATACAGGGCAATGGCACGGTTATGCTGGTCAACCGCAACGGGGTGATCTTCAGCGGCACCAGTCAGGTCAACGTGCGTAACCTGGTGGCCGCCGCCGCAAACATCAGCGACGCCCAGTTCAACAAGGGGCTGTATGTCGACAGCACCGGCACACAACCGACCTTTACCGATGCCGTAGGGCAGATCCAAGTCGAGCGTGGGGCGCTGATCCAGACCTTGAATCCCGCCACATCCACCGACTCGGGCGGTTATGCCTTGTTGCTGGGCAGCGAAGTGATCAACGATGGTCGTCTGAGTACCGCCAACGGCCAGGTCACCCTGGCGGCGGGCGACAACTTCTATATCCGACAGGGGCAGTCCACCACCGGCAACCCACGTTCGACCACCCGAGGCAACGAAGTGGTCAGCACCCTGAACAGCGGCAGCGGCGCCGGCACCGTGATCAACAGCGGCTTGATCACCGCATCCACCGGCGACATCACCCTGACCGGCCACCAGATACTGCAAAACGGTGTCATCGCCAGCAGCACCTCGACCAACACCCGGGGCACGGTGCATTTGCTCAACTCGGCGGGCGACAATACCGGCAGTATCACCCTGGGGGCGGGCAGCACCACCACGATCCTGCTCGATGCCAGCACAACCGGGCTGGACAGTCAGCGCGCCGCCGCACTGGCCGCTCTCAACGGCACTCCAGGCAATCTGATCGCTGGAAAATTCGATAACCTGAGTCGTGTGGTCGACCGTATCGAGCAGTCGCGGATCGAGATCGTCAGCGGCGGTACCGTGGACTTCCAGAGCGGTTCGCTGACCCTCGCCAGCGGTGGCCAGGTCGCGGTCAGCGCCGGACAACGCAGCCTGGTACGCGATGGTTCGATCATCGATGTGTCCGGTGCGGTCGGGGTCAAGGTGGCGATGGAGGCCAACTCGATCAAGGTCAACGTGCAGGGCAACGAGCTACGTGACGCATCGGGCAACCGTGATGCGGGCAAACTGAGCAGCAGCGATGTCTGGGTCGATGTGCGTGATCTGGTCTACGTACCGGCCGGCACCAACGGTTACCCCACGGCACGCTGGTACACCGCCGGCGGCTTGTTGGAAGTCAGCGGTTACCTGGGCACGCAGGGGCATGGCGTCGGTGAGTGGATGGCCCAGGGCGGCACCCTGACATTTACCGGCAAGGACGTGGTCACCCAGCAGGGCGCCCAGATCAATCTGTCCGGCGGCACCCTGGATGTGCAGAGCGGCTATATCAAACAGACCTGGCTGATGGGGAGCGACGGGCGTCTGTATGAACTCTCCAGTGCGCCAGGCGACCTGCTTTACACTGGGATTTACAAGGGTTATGCCGACACAAGCGTGCGCTGGGGCCAGACCGACTATTACTACAATCCGTTGATCGCCCCACGCCAGCGTTACGAGCTGGGTTACACCGTGGGCCGCGACGCCGGCAACCTGGTGATCTCGACTAGCAGCGCGGTACTTGAAGGCCAGGTGATCGGCGACGTGTATCGCGGGCCGCAACAGAACCAGGCCGCGAGCCCGACCCTCGACGGTTATCAGCAATCGCAGGCGGCAGTGGCTCGTCGCGCGCAATTGATCGCCGGCACCTACACACCGATCTACGACCCGATAGCGGGCGTGGTCAATTACAACCTCGGCGCCAGCCTGAATCAGGTCAACTTCGCGGCCAGCCCGAGCGCCGTCGCCGTGGGCGTGGACCTTGGCTCAGTGGTCCCGGCAAGCCGACAGGGCACGCTGGTGCTGGACACCAACCTGCTCAACGGTTTTCAACTGGGCGCAATCAAGGTCGCCGCCAAACAACAGATCGAGGTGGATAGCAACCTGAGCGTTGCCAATGGCGGCACCATCACCCTTTATGGCCCGCAGGTCACGGTGAATGCCGACCTGACGGCCCGTGGCGGTACGCTGCAACTGGGCAACGTATTGAATCAGATCGACCCCAACCAGTCATTCAAACTGCAGGATACGGTGATTACGCCGCCCAGCGGTTCACAGCCCGGCATCAACGTGGCCGGGGGTGTGACACTCAGTACAGCGGGTCTGTGGACCAATCAATTGTTGGCACCGTCTGATAATCAGAACCTGCCCTATGTCAACGCGGGTCAGGTGTCCCTGCGCAGTAGCGGTGATGTGATCTTGCAGCTGGGAAGCCTGATCGATGTGTCGTCTGGCGCGGCGTTGTTGGCCAATGGCAAGACCCTAGGCGGCAGGGGCGGCAGCCTGACCCTGGCCGCCAATGCCGGCGGTATCGGTGTGGGCGGGCAGTTGAACCTGGGCGGCGATATTCGTGCCGTGGGCGTCAACGGCGGTGGCACCTTGACCCTGCAAAGCAGCCAAGTGCTGATCGGTACGCCGACAACACCGGTAAGTGGCGCCCTCGAACTGGACGCCGGCTTCTTCAAGCAAGGTTTCTCTGCTTACGACATCACGGGCAACGAGGGGCTGACCGTCGCCGACGGTACCCAGGTGGACGTGACCCAGCCGGTCTATCGCCTGGGCGACAATGCCACCACCGTGGCTTCTGGCAGCGACCCGGTGCAGGCGCTGCAAGTCTGGACACCTGGCCTCTATCAGCAGGATCCGCTCAGGGGCGTGCTGACTCAACGGCGCGGCGCCAGCTTGAGTCTGAAGGCCGGATCGCTTAATCCCACGGATGCACAGCGGGCGACCACGGTACTGACCGTGGACAGTGGCGCGGTGATCAGTGTCGATCCGGGTCAGGCCATCAGTTTGGGCAGCATCGGCCAATTGACCGTGAACGGCACGCTGAATGCCTGGGGCGGGACAGTCAGCCTCAACAACATCGGCGCCGTGGATCCCAAGATGCCCGTGAACGGCACGGGTAACAGCCGCTCCATCTTGCTCGGCGATAAGGCGGTGATCGATGTCGCGGCAAGGGCTGTGACCGCAGTGGACATGCGCGGCCAGCTTTACGGCCAGGTCGCCGGCGGTGGCTCCATTGTCATTGGCGGTGGCGCAATCGATTCGGTAGCTGGTACGGCCTCGGCCGCCGATCTTTTTATCGTGGTGAGCAAAGGGGCACACCTGGATGCCTCGGGGACCCAGGCCAGCCTGGATATCGCCGGTCAGGGCCGCACGCTGGTGACCAGCAATGGCGGTAGCATTTCCATGGGGTCCAACAATGGCCTCTATCTAATGGGTAGCTTCGCCGCCCGCGCCGGTGGTGAGGGCGCGGCAGGTGGCAGTTTGTCGGTGGCGTTGCAGACGCCGCTGTACTCGACCCAAGGCGACTCGCCGGCGACTGACCGGGTGATGCAAGTTCGAGAGATGGTGTTGCAACAAACCGCTGACACCGCTCCGGCACTGGACCTCAATGCCCTGACCTACGGTCATGGGCAATTGGCCGCCGATCAGGTCCAGGCCGGTGGGTTTGGCAATCTGGCGGTCTACAGTAACGGTTTGCTGTCTTTCAATGGCAACTTGAACCTCAGTCTAAGCCAAAGCTTGCAGCTCTATGCGGGCGCCTTCGGTGTGTCGCAAAATGTGCCGGACACCATCCATATCAATGTCTGCGCACCTTCCTTGCTGCTGGCTGGTGCCAGCCCTCCGCTTCTCAGCACGACCTATGTTTCCCCCATATCGACTGCGTCTCCTTTCAGTTCGTTGTTGCCTAGTCAGGCCGAGTTTTCTGCCGGGGGGGCAGTGATCGATGTGCGCAACAATGTGGTGTTCGGATCCAAGGGCGCCTTTACCAATGTAAATGGCAGCCAGACCTCGGTCGAGCGACGCGGTTTCGACCAGGTGAATCTGACCAGCCAGGGTGACTTGCGCTTTCTGGCGGGCGTACCAAACGGCATTGGCTCCAGCAATCCAACGACGCAACTGATTACGGCTGGCGATTTGCATTTGAACGCCGCGCAGTTGTATCCGGAAACGGGCAGTGTCGCGGCGGTGACCGCGGGGGTAGGGGATACGCTGGGCAGGCGCCTCCTGACCATCGGTCGCACCACCCAGGCCATTCCCCAACTGCCGTATTCGGCGTTTGGCAGCCTGACCCTGCTCGCACCGACTATCGAGCAGGGCGGCGTGGTGCGCGCGCCGTTGGGGCTGATTCAGCTTGGCAATGGCAGTACCAAGCTCGTGGGGTTGCTGCCCGACAGTCTGACTTCCGTCAGCGGTAACGGCCTGATCATGCCTTACGGCGGCACCTCGGACGGCCAGACTTATCTGTACAACGGCCAGAAAGTCACTTTATACGGTCAGACCGGCTTGAATAACGGTCGTGGGATCGGCGTGATCATGGGCGGTCAGTCTATCGTGGTATCGGCCGGCGCCACCTTGGACCTCTCCGGTGGCGGCGACCTGCTTGGCGCCGGATTCGTTTCCGGCCGTGGTGGCTCCACCGACGCGCGCTACAACCCGCTAGTGCAAGTCAATCCCACCGGTACCTTCACCTTGCCGGGCCTGGCGACCAACCCGGTGTATGCCATTGTGCCAGGCGTGCAGCAGGTCTATGCGCCATCGGCAGGCAAATCTGGCGCCCAAGACCCGGTACTCGGCCAGCAAATCACCATTGGCGCCGGGGTACCGGGGTTGGCGCCGGGTACCTATACGCTGTTGCCTTCCACCTATGCACTGCTGCCCGGCGCTTTCCGGGTCGAATTGAACGGTCTGGCGGGTGTCGGTATGGGCGGCGGCGCTCTGGCCATGCGCAACGGTTCCTGGAGCACCGCCGGGCAACTGTCGATCGCCAATACCGGTATACGTAACAGCGTTGCCAGCCAGGTTATCCTGACATCGGCCAACGTATTGCGCACCTATTCGCAATACAACGAAACCAGCTATGACCAGTTTGCTATCGCCGATGCCGCCAGATTGGGCGTACCGCGCCCGATGATCGAAGCCGATGCGAAAAGCCTGCAACTGAACCTGGTGCCAGGCGCAACCGGCAGCGCCTTTTCGTTCGACGGCATCGGTCGCTTCGGGGCCGCGCAAGGCGGTCATGCAGGGACGGTCGGCGTGATCAGTAATGGCGCGATCGAGGTGGTATCCGCAGGAGCGCCGGCTTCGGCAGCCTTTGTCGGTGTCACGGTAGATGATCGCAGCCTGAATGCCCTGGGCGCCGCGAGCCTGATGATTGGCGGCATGCCGACCATTGCCTATGGACAGGGAGGAAATTACATCGGTTTGGGCTCCAACCTCAGCAGCAGCGTGGTGTTGCGTAGCGGCGCGAAACTGGCGGCTCCAGAGGTGCTGTTGGTGTCCAGCGGCGGAGCAATCACGGTCGAGCAGGGCGCCTCGATCAACACTCTCGGTATGGGGCCTACGGCCTATGATGCCAGCCAGGGTTATATCTACAACCTGACGACCCCGGCCAGCCCCCCCAGCCCCACCCGTTACAATTTCCTCGGGATTTCCAATGGCTTGCTCCAGGTTCTGGCACCTTCGTTGCCAGGTGACGCGGGCATCCATGTCGGAGTCTGCAACTCGGCACCTTGTACGGGCCAGACCGAGCTGTATTCCTCGGGCTCTATCGTCGTGGGTACGGGCAATGACTTCGTGCTAGCTGATAACGTTCGTTATGGCACCAGCCACCTGACCCTGGCCCTGAGTGCGATCAACCTCGGTAGCGACCAGGCCCTGGCCGATGCCGCCAGCCATAACTTGTTACCGGCTGGCCTGAGCTTGAACCAGAGCGTGCTGACGCGCTTGCTCAAGGGCGATACCCAATACGGTGCTCCGGCCCTGGAAACCCTTGAACTGGCTGCTCACGACAGCGTGAATGTGTATGGCAGCACGACTCTCGATACCTATGACCTGTTGACTGGCAAATCGCTGCTGAGCCATCTGATCCTCAGTACCCCGGCCATCTACGGCGCCGGCGGTGCCGCTGATGTGGCGACCATCCACACCGCCGACCTGATCTGGAACGGCGCGGCCAACCCGGCCGGCAATGTGGTCGCTGGAGGTGCCGGCACTGGTAGCGGACGGCTTAAACTGCAGACCGAAACCCTGGAGTTCGGCTACGGCCCGTACGCCCAGCCCAATTCGATCGCCAGCCTGGACCGACTGCTCCTTGGCTTTTCACAGGTCGATATCAGCGCCAGCCAACGGGTGACCGCCAACCACAAGGGCAGTCTGTCGGTGTACCAGAGCCAGGGCGCTTATCAGGCGGGCTCGGGCTTTGCCTACAGTGGTGGCAATCTGAATGTCTCCACCCCCTTGCTGACGGGCGAAGCCGGCTCGGTGAACACCATCACCGTCGGTGGCGCGCTCAATGTCACGGCACTGTCCGGCACCCAGACCCGCACCGGAGGCCAAGGCGCAAAACTTTCGTTGAACGCCAACAGTTTGGCCCTGGACACCGCCGTGGTGTTGTCCAGTGGTCAATTGAACCTGAGTGCCACGCAAGACCTGACACTGGGCGATGGCGCGCAGATCAATATGGCCGGCCGTGCGATCAAATTCAACGATGTGACGCAATACAGCTGGGGTGGTGACGTCACCCTGAAAAGTACCACGGGTAATATTTACCAAGCTGTGGGGTCACGTATCGATCTGTCGGCGCTGAACAACCGGGCCGGTCAATTCACCGCCCAGGCCGTGGACCCGACCGAAGGGCTGGTGGACCTGCAGGGCAGCATCCTGGGTAGCAGCAGTGGCTCCTACGATGCCGGCGGCACTTACCTGCCTTACCTGGGCGGTTTTGCCAATATCCAGGCTCAGCGTCTGGGGGCCAGCGGTGCCGAAGACGCCTCATTCGCCGCCCTCAACCAACGCCTGAACGCAGGGCAGGTCTATGGCGCCCGTACCTTCCAGATCAAACAGGGCAACCTGACCATCGGCAACGACCTCAAGGCCAACACCCTTGTGGTTTCACTGGATAACGGCAGCCTGCTGGTCAACGGCAAGGTCGATGCCAGCGGCGTACAGGTGGGCAGTATCAACCTGTCGGCCAGCCAGGGCCTGACCCTGGCCGGTGGTGCGATGCTGGATGCCCACGGCAGCGGTCTGCAAGTCGACAGCCAAGGCAAGATCATCGACTCGCCAAACCGCGCGATGGTCGAGCTGAACTCCGGTCAGGGCCTGTTGACCTTGGCCAGTGGCGCCACCATCGATCTACGGGCCGGCACTGGCGTAGCGTTGGGTAGCGGGCCGGGCCAGAACGATGGCCGAGCGCGCGGCACCCTGGAGCTCGATGCGCCTCGTCTGGGCGGGGTCTCGGCCGGCGATATCGCCATCGATGCCAGCGGCAACCTGGCGATTCGCGGGGCTCGCTCCATCGCGGTCAATGGCACTTGGCAGTACAGCGATGCGCCGTTGGGCACCGATCCTGCGGCCAGTGGCCGGCCTTACCAGGTGATTACCCAGGCTTACCTGGATGCGATCAACCTGCAAAGCGGCGCGTTCGTCGATGCGGCGCTGCTTAACGGCAACCTGCTGCAGAACAAACTCGCGGGTTTGTATAACGCCACCTATGGCGATGTCCTGCACCTGCGTCCTGGGGTGGAGATCGTCAGTGCCACGCCAAATGGCGACCTGGTGGTTCAGGGCGATGTCGACCTGTCCGGTTATCGCTACGCCAGCCTCAACCCTTTCACCCAGAAAACAGGGGTGTACGGCTCTGGTGAAGTGGGCAAGCTGGCCTTGCGTGCTGGCGGTGACCTGAATGTCTACGGCAGTATCACCGACGGCTTTGCGCCGCCACCGAAGACCGATGACGACACAGGCTGGCTGTTGTTGTCCGGGATCGACTTCTCGGGTGGCAATATCGTGGTGCCCGGAGCGGGTGTGACCCTGGCCGATGGCACTCGTTTCCCGGCCGGCTCGACCCTGAACTACGATGTGCCACTTAGGGCCGTGACCCTGGTATCGGGCACACGTCTGCCTGTCAGCGCTACGTTGGACCAGCCACTGTTACTACCTGCCGGCACCGTGCTGGCCGCCGCCGTGCACGACAGCAACGGCAACCTGCTGTTCGCCGCCGGTACGCTGTTGACCCAGGCCCAAAGCCTGTCTGCCGGCACGCAGCTGGATGCTGGCACGCTGTTGAGCACCGATACGGCGCTACGCGCATTCAGTTGGCCCAAGGGCGTGGCGCTGCCAAGCATCGCCGGTAGCTCCCAGCTGTCAACCAATGTACTCGCACTCAATGGTGATCTGGCCCTGGCCCGTGGCGCGTTGATCCCGTCGGGGACCAATGTGCTGCTGCCGGGCGGGGTGGACTCGGTGCAACTGCGCCCTGAAGTAAGTGGGCGCCAGGGCGAGCTTTGGGGCATCGCGCCAATGCTCGCCGAGGGTTCCCAGTCATGGTCATTGCGCTTGGTGGCAGGCGCGGACACCACTGCGGCGGACAATCGTGTTGTGCAAGTCAGTCCTGTCCATGGCGATATGCACCTAGCCGACAGCCATTATGGGATGTATCGCGTTGGGGCTCCGGTCTACACCGCACAAGGATCTCTTGATGCTTGGGGTGACCTCAGCATGGTTGGCCAACCTGTTGATTTCGTTGCCATAAACTGGCCAACGTTCTGCACTGATATTCCCGGGGATTGCGGAATAGATCCAAATGGACCTTACACAGTCAAGGCGGGTAGCTCGCGCTTCAGTGTCATCCGCACGGGGGCCGCCGATCTTGAACTGGTGTCCGGCGGCAATCTGAGCATGGATTCGTTGTTTGGTGTCTACACAGCGGGCACGTCCTCCAGCGTGACTTCGGTCAATGACCCTTATAACCAGCCTAGGGCTCCGGGTCCTGATGGGACCGTACTCAGTAATGGCGTCGACAACCTGGTAAACGGTGGCAGCGATAGTGTGTATCGCGCTTGGTATCCCGAGGGCGGCGGTAACCTGACGCTTAAGGTCGGCGGTGATTTGAGCGGAAATATTGTCTTGCCCACCATTAATGGGATAACCAAGCCCAATGGTGATACCGACCATGATTCGGCGAATACCTCCAACTGGCTCTGGCGCCAGGGCAGCGGCAATGTCAATACAGGAGGCTCACCACAGCCGACTGCATGGTGGATAAATTTCGGTACCTACGCCGCATCGCTGAGCGCTCCTCCCGGTGCCGATCAGATGCTCGGTTTCACCGGGTTCGGTACCCTCGGCGGCGGCAACCTGAACGTGCAGGTCACCGGCAGTGCGGGGGTATTGGAAAGCTTGTCCGGTCATGCCATCGGCGCCGACAGTGTCAACCCGCGCACCCAGGGGCTGGTATTGGCCGTGGGTAGCACGGGACGAGTCGCCGCCGACGGCAGTGTGCAGGTGACCGGGGGCGGCAACCTGACCTTGCGGGTGGGCGGGGATCTGAACCCAGCAGTGACTGTCGCCGTCGACAATCAGGCCGCCGATGATCAGAACGGGGTAGTCACCAATTTGCGCGGTCACGCCGTATTGGGTAGCACCACCGTTGGCGCGTTGACACTCTTGTATGGCGGTAACGACAGACAGCAAGCGCCGGGAGAAGCCCGTGGCTACACCGCCTTCACTTCAACGCGAAGCCTTGCGGGCGGGGGCCTGACGCTGGTACCGGGAGACGCGACCTTTGACCTGTCGACGTTGGGCGATCTGGTCGTACAAACGGTCAGCGACCCAGGGCGCGTCGCTGCGCTGAATGCGTCGTCTTACCTGGCCAGCGATGGCAGCCATGGCAATGGCCTGAGCTGGTTCTCGCTGTGGACCGACCACACGGCCATCAACCTGTTTTCAGCAGGCGGCAATCTGACGCCACTGTTCCAGGGAGCGTTGTCCGACAATGCTTTGATCTATCCTTCTATCCTGAATGCCATTGCCGCAAACGGCAGTCTTTATTACGGTGACGCGGCCAACAGCAACTCTGCTGCTGCCGTTGCCGCCGCGCTGACCCTGGCGCCCTCGGCCAAAGGGCAATTGCAGCTCCTGGCCGCCAATTCAATCTACGGTGGTAATCTGACCATCAGCCAATCCAGCGCCAACCCTGAGGCGTTGGCCACGCCTGAGCGGCCTGCATTCGTGGCAATGTCCAACGGTATTCAAATTAATGGCAGTAGCAATCTATCGGCGGACGCTAACAGACCCTTCATCAGTGGCAGCGTCGGTCCTCTGTTCGCTTTCGGCCCCGATAGCGCTTCCGGACAGTGGAACACAGATGCCGAGCCTGCACGCTTCTATGCGCTGACCGGAGATCTGATCGGGGTAAGAAGTGGTCGTACCGTTACCTATACCAATCAGGTCGACTCTCGTAACGGTCAAACCTGGTATGAAGGGGGCGGGCCGGTCTGGATGCAGGCGGGGCGAGATATTGTCAGCAGTGGCAGTTCCCCTGCTGGGGAAGCACAACAACCTTTCAATGGTGACTACTTGACTGTAGGCAACCTCTTCATCCAGAACAACCCCACCGATATCTCCCTGGTCTCAGCCGGTCGCGACATCCTCTACAGCAACTTCAATGTCGCCGGTCCCGGCACCCTGGTGGTCAGTGCGGGTCGCAATATCTTGATGGCGGACAAGACCAGTATCACCAGCCTCGGCGCCGTAGTATCCGGCGATTCCCGCCCAGGCGCCAGTATCGTCATGCAGGCCGGCGTCGGCCCCAACGGCCCTGACTACCAGGCCTTTATCGCCCCCTACCTGGACCCGTCGAACCAGGCCCAGGCCGGAGCGCCGCTGGTCAGCCAACCGGGGAAGGTGGCCAAGACCTACGACACTGAACTGGTGGCCTGGCTCGGCGAGCATTATGGCTTCACCGGCAGCGTCGACGAGGCACGGGCCTATTACGCCGCGCTACCGACCCAGCAGCAGGACATCTTTGCTCGTACCGTCTACTTCACCGAACTCAAGGCCGCCGGCCGCGAGTACAACCTGGTCGGCGGTGTCCGCCAGGGCAGCTACCTGCGCGGTCGCGACGCGGTTGCCGCGCTGTTCCCGGAGAAAGACGTCGCCGGTAATCCGATCCTGTACACCGGGGCTATCACTCTCTACGGCCCGTCCGGCGTGCACACCAACTTCGGCGGTGATATCCAGATGCTTGCCCCCGGTGGTGGCCTGGTATTCGGTATCGAAGGCGCCGCACCGCCGTCCACGGCGGGGATCATCACCCAGGGCCAGGGCGATATCCAACTCTTTGCCCAGGACAGCATCCTGCTGGGCCAGAGCCGGGTCATGACTACTTTCGGCGGTTCGATCACCGCCTGGTCGGCCGAAGGCGATATCAACGCCGGTCGCGGTTCCAAGACCACCGTGGTCTACACACCGCCCAAGCGGGTCTATGACTCGTGGGGCAACGTGAGCCTGTCGCCGGCGGTGCCAAGCACCGGCGCCGGTATTGCCACGCTGAACCCGATTCCGGAGGTCCTGCCTGGGGATATCGACCTGATCGCGCCGCTGGGCACCATCGATGCGGGGGAGGCGGGCATCCGGGTCTCGGGTAACGTCAATATCGCCGCCTTGCAGGTGGTGAACGCGGCGAATATCCAGGTGCAGGGCAAGTCTTCGGGCGTGCCGGTGGTGGCATCGGTCAACACCGGGGCGATCACTTCGGCCAGCGCGGCGGCAACGTCAGCGGCCCAGGCCGCCGACAACGTCTCACGCCAGCAGCAGGCCAGCGCGCGACAAAACCAGCCGTCGGTGTTCAGCGTGCAGGTCCTGAGCTTCGGCCAGGAACGTCTGGAGCCTTCGCGTGACGGCGCCAGCCGCGGCACGCCGAACTACAACCCCGACAGCCCGGTGCAAGTGCTGGGTGCTGGGCCGTTGAGCGAGCAGGCCAGGGCTCGGCTGACCGAGGAGGAGCGGGGCAACCTGACCTTGTAATCAGCGGATGTTTCTCCTCAGGGGCGGCCGTAATGGCCGCCTTTTTTTTTACCCGCGAAATCCTTCCTTGTGGGGGGCGGCTGCCTGCGATGGGGCCAGCGAGCCTTGCATCGCCTGATCGGCCGCCATCGCCAGCAAGCTGGCTCCTACAGGTCGGTGGTTCACCGCGCATTGTCGCTGTTGTCACGCCCCTTGTAGGCGCTGGCTTGCCAGCGATGAGGCTATTGAGCCTTGCAGCGCTCATCCGGGCGCCATCGCCAGCAAGCTGGCTCCTACAGCGCACGTCGCGGAATGAAGCTTTTATGACAAAAGTTCGGTAGCACAAGGCCAGCCCGGTCATGGATATGTGAAGCGGTCAAGGGCACGCAAGGGGACATGTCCCCACGCCCATGGCAAGGCTGGGAGAGAGGCGAGGAGAACTATGGAACGTTACTCGAAAGTGGGCATGCAGGAACTGGATCAGCGTTTGTCGAAGATCGTCGAGGCGGCCCGCAAGAAGCCCGTCTCGGTCTATCGCTACGGCGCGCCCTGGGTCTGGATTGTGTCCCAGGACGATTGGCAGGGCGCTTTGAAGGAAGTCTCCAGCTACATCCCGCCCGGCCATTCGCTGGTGTTGCTGCGTCCGCAGATCGATGACCTGCTCGACGACGATCGCGAATTCCTGCGCTCGCTGAATACCGACTCCGGCATGCAGATCGCACCCCAGACCGTCATGCATATCCTCTTGCTGCAACTGCTCTATTCAGTACCTAGCGAGCAGCAACTCTACGAGCAGCTCAATTACAACCTGCTGTTCCGCTGGTTCGTCGGCCTCGATCTGAACCAGAAGGTCTGGAGCTTCAGCGTGCTGAGCAAGGACATCGCCACGCTGCTGGACCACCCGCAGGCAGTACTGCTGATCCAGAAAATCATCGGTGAAGTGTTCTGCGGCGCCTTGCTACAGATGCCGGAGTTCTCCCTGAATTTCGCCCAGTTGCATACCTGGCTGGCCCGGCACCCGTCGATCTCGACCGTGAACAACTAAAAGCGTCCGGGTTCTGACCCGGGCCTGTGCGGCCTCGACTGCGTTCGAGGCCATTTTGAATCAAGGGGGCGGTGTGGAGCATTTGTTCTTCAAAAGAGCGCGACCGAGGTTGGCCGGGCACTGGCTGCCGCTATGCGGCGGGCTGGTCCTGGCAGCGCTGGGGCGCCCGCTGCTGGCCGATGACGCGCCGACCAAGTGGGTCGACGTCAACGAATACGTTGTGCGTGGCAACACCGTGCTGCAGGCGCGGGATATCGAGGAAGCGGTGTACCCGTTCCTCGGTCCGCAAAAGGCCCTGAGCGATATCGAGGGTGCCCGTGAGGCCTTGCAGAAAAGCTACCAGGCCAAGGGTTACCAGTCGGTTTACGTCGAGTTGCCGGAGCAGAAGGTCGAGGCCGGCGTCGTTTACCTGCAGGTCAGCGAAACCAAGGTTGGTCGGGTCCGTGTGGTCGGTGCCCAGCACTATTCGCCGGTGCAGATCCGTGACGATGTCCCGGCCCTGAAGGAAGGCGATGTGCCGAACTTCGCCCATGTCCAGAGTGAACTGGCGGCACTGAACAAGAGCCCGGGCCGCCAGGTCATGCCGCTGGTCCGTGAAGGCCAGCGTCCGGGGACCATGGACGTCGACCTGCAAGTCGACGACAAGAATCCCTGGCACGGTAGCGTCGGCCTGAACAACGACCACAGCGCCGACACCAAGGACCTGCGTGCCGTCACCTCGATCGGCTACGACAACCTCTGGCAGTTGGGCCACAGCATCTCCCTGACCTATTTTACCGCACCCGAGGACCAGAGCAACGCCAAGGTCTGGTCCGGCTCCTACAGCGCACCGCTGAACGAGCGCTGGGCCGTGCAGTTTTCCGGTTACCAGTCCGACAGTAACGTCGCCACCATCGGCGGCAGCAATGTGCTGGGCAAGGGCCACTCTTATGGCGTCTCGGCCATCTACACCGTACCAGGGGGCGGTATCTGGTCCAACTCGCTGTCGTTGGGAGTGGACTTCAAGGACTTCGAAGAGCAGCTCAAGCTCGGCGGCAGCAGCGACACGGTGCCGATCAAGTACGCGCCGCTGACCTTCGGCTACAACGGCTACCGCTACACCGAGAAATCCCAGCTGGGCCTGGGCCTGAGCCTGGTGGTTGGCACCCGGGCGTTTTTCGGCTACGGCAGCAACGACCAGGAATTCGACAGCAAGCGCTATCGCGCCAGCCCCAGTTTTGCCCTGCTCAAGGGTGACCTGAGTTACACCCAGGACATTTTCGGTGAGTGGCAGAGCGCGTCCAAGACCTCGTTCCAACTGGCCTCCGGCCCACTGATTTCCAACGAGCAGATGTCCGCTGGCGGCGCCACCTCGGTACGCGGCTACCTGGCCGCCGAAAGCACCGGCGATCAGGGTGTGCTGTTTTCCCAGGAGCTGCGCACGCCGTCCCTGGCCAAGTACCTGGGCAGCTATGTCCAGGAGTGGCGTTTGTATGCCTTCGCCGAGGGCGCCCAGTTGTACCTGCGCGAGCCGCTGCCTGAACAGAAGGCCGACTACAGCCTGGCCAGTGTCGGTCTCGGCACTCGGGCCAGCCTGAGCAAGTGGCTGTCCGGCAGCCTCGACTGGGGCTATCCGCTGGTCAATGGACCGAACACGCAGAAACAGGACTCGCGCTTGCACTTCAGCCTGCAAGCGACTTTCTGAACCTTATTACGGAGCAATTTTCATGCAGCGCCTGATGATATCCCTGTTGATCTGCCTGGGCCTCGTGCTCCCGGCGACCGCCAATGCCTGGTGGCAGGACGACTGGCACTACCGCAAGCAGATTACCGTCGACACCACCGCGCAAGGCGCGGCGATCAATGACGCCCCCGGTCGCAGCAGCCTGCTGGTACGGCTGCACACCGGCAACTTCAGCTTCGACGGGGTCAGGGAGGACGGCTCGGACCTGCGCTTCGTCGCGGCGGACGACAAGACCCTGCTCAACTACCAGATCGAAAGCTTCGATCCGCTGATGGGCATGGCGCTGATCTGGGTCGATGTGCCCAAGGTCGAAGGTGCCCAGCGCCAGGACCTGTGGATGTACTACGGCAATGCGAAGGCGCCGGCGGTGAGCAACGGCCAACTGGCGTTCGACCCCAACTACACCGCGGTCTATCACTTCGATGGCGTAGCGGGTACGCCGCCCAAGGACGCCACGGCTTTTGCCAACAATGCCCAGAATGCCACCGGCAGTCGTATCGACGGCGTGGTCGGCGCGGCCTTGCAGTTGGGCGGTCAGGCCTTATCGCTGCCGGCCAGCCCGTCGCTGCAATACAGTGCCGGCGGCGCGCTGACCCTGAGCGCCTGGGTGCGCTTGGACCAGGCCACGGGCGAGCAGTCGCTGCTGACCCGACGCGAAGGCGGCCATGCCTTTGTACTCGGCGTCAGCCAGGGCACGCCGTTCGTGGAGGTCAATGGTCAGCGCGGGGTTTCGACCCAGGCGCTGAACCCGGGGCAATGGCAACACCTGGCCGTGACCGTGCAGGGCAGTAAGGTGACGCTGTTCGTCAACGGTCGCGAAACCGCAAGCCTGGCCCAGGAAGTCCCGGCGTTCAACTCGCCGATCGCCGTGGGCGCCGAGCTGCCGGTTGCGGTCGCAGAGCCAGCGGCTCCGGCCGTGGCGCTTTACCAGCCGTTCCAGGGCGCTATCGACGAACTGCGCCTGTCCAAGGTCGTGCGTCCCGCCGCCGCACTGCTGGCCGATGCCATGTCCCAGGGCGCCGAATCGAAGCTGGTGGTCTACGGCGCCGACGAAGAGCAGTCCGGCTTCGGCTTCGGCAGCCTGGGTTTCCTGCTCAAGGCGGTGCCGGCGGACGCCTGGGTGATCATCGCCATCCTGGTGCTGATGATGGTCCAGTCGTGGTTCATCATGATCCGCAAGAACAGCGCCCTGGGCCGCGTCAGCCGGGCCAACGAAATCTTCCGCGAACAGTTCGCCCAAATCGGCACGCGCCTGGAAATGTTCGCCGACGACCAGGACCTGGCCCGACGCCTGGAGCATTCCTCGCTGTGGCGCCTGTACCTGGTGGCGGTCAAGGAAATCCGCACCCGGCGTGCCCAGGGGGCCGACACCTCGTCGGTCTCGGCGGCGACCATCGAAGCCATCCGTTGCTCCATGGACGGCGTGCGTACCCGGGAAAACCAGCAACTGAGTTCGAAGCTCTCGACCCTGTCCAACGCCATCGCCGGCGGCCCGTATATCGGCCTGCTCGGCACCGTGCTGGGGATCATGGTGGTGTTCCTCGGCACCGCCATGGCCGGTGACGTCAATATCAACGCCATTGCCCCCGGTATGGCGGCGGCCTTGCTGGCCACGGCCATGGGCCTGTTCGTCGCGATCCCGGCGCTGTTCGGCTACAACCGCCTGATTACCCGCAACAAGGAAGTCAGCGCCGACATGCGGGTGTTCGTCGACGAGTTCATCACCCGCCTGGCCGAAATGCACGGTGAAAGCCAATCCCACGAAAACGCCCCGCGCCGTGGCCAGCATGCCGATCCACACACCACGTCGATTCCGGCCTGAGGGGAACAGCCATGGCTAGCGTAAATGCCTCCCACGACGATGACGATGATGCCCCAGTCGACAGCATCAACATCACGCCCCTGGTGGACGTGCTGATGGTGGTGCTGGTGATGTTCATCCTCACCGCCACCGCCCAGGTTTCGGGTATCCAGATTCACCTGCCCAAGGCCAGCGCCTCGGTGTCGTTGTCCCAGGCCAAGACCAAGGCCATTTCAGTCAACGACGGCGGCCAAGTGTTTCTCGACGCCTATCCGGTGACGCTGCCGGAGCTGGAAGAGCGCCTGCGCATCGAGAAGGCCCAGAGTCCGGACTTTCCGATCATCGTGCGCGGTGACGCCACGGTGCAGTACCAGAAAGTCATCGAAGTGCTCGACCTGCTGCGGCGCCTGGAGTTGTCCCAGGTCGGGCTGGTCACCGGCAAACCGACCCAGGGCTGACCATGACCGCGAAATTACCGATCAGCCCCGATCCCGTGAAGAAGTCGTCGTTGCGCCCGTTGAAATGGGCCGCGGGGCTGCTGCTGGGGGCCGTTGCGGCCTGGTTTCTGTGGCAATGGGCCCATGACATGAGCGGCGTGCGCCGGGAAGCGCCGAAGGTGCCGATGCTGATTCCGTTGCCGCCGCCACCACCGCCACCCGAGCCGGAAAAACCCAAGGAGCCGGAAACCCCGGTGGAAGCGAAGATCCCCGAACCGACCCCGGAGCCGGAACAGGTCAAGCCCCAGGACGAAGCGCCGCCGTCGCCGGTCAACGACCTGGAAAACCCGATGCAGATCGACGGCGACGCCCAGGCTGGCGGCGATGCCTTCAACATCGGCGCGGGCAAGGGCGGCGGCATGGCCGGAGCCGGCGGAGGGCGCCTGGGTAACGGCACCTACAGCCAGTTCCTGGCGTATTCCTTCCAGCGTTTGCTCAAGGAAGACCCGCAGCTGCGCAACCTGGCTTTTTCGCTGCAGACCGATATCTGGCTGAGCGCGGCGGGAGAGATCACTCGGGTCGAGTTGGTCAAATCCAGCGGTGATCCGAAGCTCGATGCCCAGGTATTGGCCGCTCTGCGCGCCGTGCCGCGTTTGAGCGAACGACCGCCGGCGTCGATCACCCTGCCGGTCCGTATTGCCTTGCAAGGCCGGCGTCCCGGCTAGTTCAACCCATTCGCAGTCTTGTCATAGGAGTTGTGTGCAAATGATTTCCAATGTGAATCGATTGAGCCTGGCGATCGGCCTGGTCATCGCGACCCTGGTGGGCCAGGCGGTAGCGGCGACGCCCGCGGCACCGTCGGAAAACGCCACGATCAACCTGATCCGCCTGCTGGTGCAGCAGGGTGTGCTCAAGCAGGAGCAGGCCGACGGCTTGATTGCCCAGGCCGAGAAAGAAGCGCTCCAGGCGCGCCAGGCCAGCGCGGTTGCCGCCAGCGGGCCGCCCGCGACGCCGGGTGAGGTGCGGGTGCAGTACGTCCCGGCCATTGTCCGCGAGCAGATCCGCGACCAGGTCAAGGCCGAAGTCATGGCCACCGCCAAGCAGGAAAACTGGGCCCAGCCCAATACCTTCCCGGATTGGGTCTCGCGCATCAGTTTTGACGGTGACCTGCGCCTGCGCGACGAGTCGCGCTACTACTCCAGCGGCAACAGCAACCAGATCGTCGACTTCGCCAAGCTCAATGCCAGCGGTCCCTACGACGTCAACCCGAGAAGCAGCACCAGCCTGCCGCCGTTGCTCAACACCCGTGAAGACCGAGCGGACTCCCTGCGCATTCGCGCCCGGCTGGGCATGAAGGCGGTCATCGCCCCGGACTGGACGGCGGGTATCCGCATCGGCACCGGCACCGACAACAACCCGGTCTCGACGACCCAGGTCCTCGGCGGTGGTTTCGCCAAGAAGGATCTCTGGCTCGACCAGGGTTACCTGACCTGGAAATACTCGGATCGCCTAAGCCTGACTGGCGGGCGTATCGCCAACCCGTTCTTCTCCACCGACATGCTCTATTCCCCCGACCTGAACTTCGACGGCGTGGCGGCGATCTTCAACCAGAAACTCAACGCCGACTGGGGCGTGTTCGGCACCGTCGGTGCTTTCCCCATCGAGTACAGTTCCGACACCGCCAGCAGCAATGGCTTCGACAAGCAGAAAAGCGCCGACAAATGGCTGTATGGCCTGCAGGGCGGGGCGACCTGGCAGCTCAGCCAACACAACAAGCTCAAGGGTGCACTGGCCTATTATCGTTTCGACAGCATCGAAGGCCAGCGCTCCGACGTCTGTCAGCCCTGGGCCGGGGACCCGGGTTGCAGCTCCGACGGCACCCGCGCCTCGTTCATGCAGAAGGGCAACACGGTGTTCCTGCTGCGTAACATTGCCCCCAACCCCGCGGCGCCGACCACCACGCCACAACCACAGTTTGTCGGCCTGGCCTCGCAGTTCAACCTGCTGGACCTGAACCTGGTGCTCGACAGCGACCTGCCGGAAGACTTCAAGCTGCGCAGCCAGGCCGACTTCGTCCACAACCTGGGCTACAACGAAGCTGAAATGAACCGGCGTGCCGAAGGCCAGATCGTCAACAACCTGGACAACAACGGCAATATCCAGAGCGGCGCCAACGCCATGATGGTCCAGTTCACCCTCGGCAACGCCCTGGAGCTCAAGCGCCAGGGCGACTGGAACGTGTTCGGCGGCTACAAGTACATCCAGCCGGATGCCTTGCCCGACGGTTTCAACGACTCTTCTTTCCACCTTGGCGGGACCAATGCCAAGGGCTACTTCCTCGGCGCCAACTACGGCCTGGACAAGAACGTGATCGCCACCGCGCGCTGGCTCAACTCGGAGGCGGTGTATGGCGCTCCGTTCGATATCGATGTCATGCAGCTTGAAATCAACACGCGCTTCTAAGCGCGAGGGAGACCCCATGAACATGCGAGCCCAGGTGCGTTGGTCGACGCTGTTGCTGCTGGTTGGTGTGGCGCTGGCCAATGGCGCGTCCGCCGAGGGTATGGAAGAGCGCCTGCGCACCCAGTTGCGTAGCACCACCCAGCAACTGCAAGCGTTGCAGAGCGAACAGGCCCAGGCCGGCGCGGCACGGATCGCCGCCGAGAACCAGGCCAAGGCGGCCCTGGCGCAGGTCAAACAACTCGAAGCGGAACTGGCCAAGGCCAAGGGCTTGAGCGAGCAGTTGGCCGGCCAGCAACAGAACCTGCAAAGCCAGGCCCAGGCATTTGCCGCGGCCAGCAACGAACAGTTGGGCAAGTTCAAGAAAGCCTATGACGACCTGCTGGTGCTGGCCAAGGCCAAGGAAACCGAGCGCGCGCGTTTACAGGTGCAATTGACCGAGCGTGACACACAAGTGCAGCAATGTTCGGTCAAGAATCAACAGATGTACGCGGTCGCCAAGGAGATCCTTGCCGCCTACGAAAAAATCGATGTGGCCGAGGTGATGAAAATCCGCCAGCCGTTTGCTGGCGGTGCCCGGGTCAAGTTCGAGGAAATGGCCCAGGTGTTCGGCGACAACCTCTACAAGAACCAGTTCGATGCGGCTCACGCAACCCTCAATCAATGACCCACAAGGAAGAACAACTCATGAGCGAACAACTGATCGAGCACGTGACCCCGGACAGCCTGACTGAACTGCTGCAAGGCGCCGGCTACCGGGTCAATCGCACCGAGCAGAACGCTATCGTGCAACTGCTCAGCGCCAGCCAGGGCATCGGTTATGCCGTGCGTTTCGGCAATCCGGCGGCAGACGCGGGCGGCTATGTCGACTTCACCTACAGCTGCGCCCTGCGCGTGCAAGGTGAACTGCCGGCCGGCCTGGCCGAGTTGTGGAATGCCTCGCGACGTTTTGCCCGGTTGTCGATACAGGGCGAGTTCCTGGTGATGGAAATGGACGTGGTGGTGGCCGCCGGTGTCAGCGCGAATTACCTGCGTGGCAACCTGGAACTCTGGGATCGTCTGCTACAGGAGTTCATTGTCTATCTGCGTGATTACAGCCAGCAGGCCGCGCAGTTGAACGCGGCGTCCCCGACGGCGACCCCGGCCATTGCAAGCACGGAGGAGGCGGCCCTGTGAAAAAGAGCACTTTTCTGGCCAGCGCCGGGGCGCTGGCCTTGCTGGCCGGGACGGTCACCCTGGTCATGCGTCCGGGTAACGATCCGGTGGCTGCCGTGCAGCCGGCGCCGGTCGTGCTGCAAGCGACGTCGAACGCACCAGCGGTGGCCCGCCTGGGCAACCAGCAAATCGACGCCCTGGAACTGAAAGCTGTGTTTGCCGCCTTGCCGGCGGATTCCCGCGAGCAACTGCGGGGTAATCGTGGCGCCCTGGAAAGCTGGATTCGTACTCGCCTGGCGGAAAAGGCACTGATCGAACAGGCCGATGCCCAGGGCTGGCCGCAGCGCCCGGATATCGAGCAGCAAACCCGCGCCGCCGCCGAGCAGATTGTCTTTCGCAGCTACCTGGCGTCGGTCAGTCAGGTACCGGCGGACTACCCCAGCACCGAGGAGCTGCAACAGGCCTATGACAGCGGAAAGTCCGCGTGGCAGACGCCGCCCTTGTATCGGGTCAGCCAGATTTTCCTTGCCGTGCCGGATCAGCAGTCGCTGGAAAGCGTGCGTAAACAGGCGGTGGAACTGAGTCGCCGGGCCCAGGCCGCACCGGGCGAGTTCGCTGCCCTGGCGGGGCAGTATTCCCAGGATCGCGACGGCGCCAAGCGCGGTGGCGATGCCGGCCTGCAACCGCTGCAGCAACTGCTGCCGGAGGTCCGTGGCGCGGTGTCCCGGCTCAAGACCGGTGCGGTGGCGGACCCGGTCCAGAGTCCGGCGGGCTTTCATATCGTCAAACTCAACGAAATGCAGCCGGCGCGTACCGCGACCCTGGACGAACTACGTGACCGTCTGCGCGAGGCCTTGCGCAGCCAGCGTCAGGAACAGATTGCCAAGGCCTACCTGGCGGGCATGCTCAACACCGCGACCTTGAGTATCGACGGTGCCGCCTTGAACCAGGTGCTGGAAGAAAAACCCTAACAAGAAATTGCCATTGGATGGTTGGGTGTCCCCGGATACCGACAGGGAGTCAGTATTATGTCGTTGAATGAACACGCTCCGCGTGCGGGCGTCATGGAGTACCGCAGTCCGAGTGAGCCGAACGAAGCCTGGCTGGCGTTGGCCAGGCTGATCGAGCCGCAGACGGCCCAGGTTTTTCTCGCCAGTGCCCGCTGCGGCTGCTTTATGCAGGCGGCGCGCAGTCTGAATATCAAGGCAACCCAACTGCGCAAGCTGTTGGCGTTGCTTGAAGAGCGTGTCAATCGGCCCTTGTTCGCGTACCAGGGCAGCGCACTGATTCTCAGCCGCGACGGTCAGCAGTTGCAGGCGCAACTGATCGCCCTGGCCCATGAGCGGCGCCTGCCGATCATGGAGCAACCGCTGGTACGCCTGGCGATTGCCGAGTCGATCCTGCACGACATCCTCGGCCGTGACCTGATCGCGTTGCTGCGCCGCAATGCCAGCATCCGCCTGGAAATCATCCCGGTGGACAGTGTGATGTCCTTGCAGGCCCTGAGTGCCGACGTGGTGGTCTGGCTATGCGGCCCGGACACACCGATCACGGCTCCGAGCTTCGCCATCAGCCCGCCGCGACCTCTGGCGCGACTGGATTACCTGCCGCATATCGCCAAGCGCTATTCGCGAGTAGCGGCGCGCCCGGACGTGATCGCCGACCTTGAAGACTACATGCTGGTGCAATGGCAGCAGGATCGGCAGATCGACGACTTCCAGCCGTGGAACCACCTGGTGGAGCAGCGCCTGGCGGGGGTGGTGCAGGTGCACGCCTATGAACTGATGTTGGAGATGATTCGTTGCAGCGCCTGCATCGGCTTGTTGCCTTGTTATATCACTCGTTTTGACAGGGGGGTGGCGGCACTGCCGGGGCTGTTCGACGAGCCCATGCAGCGTCGCGCCTGGCTGGCGACCCGCCGTGAAGCCGAGGGCAGGGAAGAGGTGCAGTTGATCGTCGATCTGGTGCTGGGCACGTTCAGGGAGCGGCGGGAGTGGTTTGAGTAGCGAAAAGTAAGTGATGCCCATGCTACCGGCTGACCGCGCCGGCAGCCTGGGCGATTAAAGGGAAATAACCTTTGAAAGCGGGGAGACTGGCTCCTCGTGGGGACCTTGGAAAGGCTAAAGCCAAAATATTGGCTATTTTTTTGGATGTATCCGAGAGGATAAATAATACGACATATTGTTGACGGTTTAGCGTTGATATCCCACTATGGCGACCTTGAGTGATTGACTTTTCTCATGTTTTTTTGACGCCAGCGTTCTGAAGGCTCTCCATAAAAAGGCGACACAGCCCTTAAAAAGAGCGCGGGTACCGCATGTGCCAGCTTCAGGCGATGAAGATTGCTATGCTTTTTTCTTTTGGGATGATTTATGTCTGCCGAACGGATACTGGTAACAGGGGGCGCTGGGTTCATTGGCTCTCATCTTGTGGATGCGTTATTGGCCAAAGGCCATGCCGTTCGGGTCCTGGACGATCTTTCCAGCGGCAAGGTGAGCAACTTGCCGATGAACAATCCTGACCTGAAGCTGGTGATCGGTGATGTCGCCGATGCCGCCACCCTGGCTGAAGCCATGCGGGGCTGCGGTGCGGTGGTGCACCTGGCCGCAGTGGCCTCGGTCCAGGCCTCGGTCGAAGACCCGGTGCGCACCCACCAGAGCAATTTCATCGGTACCCTGCGGGTTTGCGAAGCAATGATCGCCGCCGGTATCCGGCGTGTGGTGTTCGCCTCCAGCGCGGCGGTGTATGGCAATAACGGGGAGGGCACCGCGATAGATGAAGACACGCCCAAATCCCCCCTGACACCCTATGCGGCGGACAAACTCGCCAGCGAGTACTACCTGGATTTCTATGGTCGCCAACATGGACTGGAACCGGTGATCCTGCGCTTCTTCAATATCTTCGGGCCTCGTCAGGACCCGTCATCGCCGTACTCCGGGGTGATCAGCATTTTCAGCGAGCGGGCGAAAACCGCGCGGCCGATCACGGTGTTCGGTGACGGTGAACAAACCCGTGATTTCGTCTATGTCGAAGACCTGGTGAAGATCCTTGTCCAGGCTCTCGAACGGGTGCAACCTACGGCCGATGCCACTAATGTCGGGCTCGGCGGCGTGACCACCCTTAATGACCTGATTGCCGCCCTGGAACAGATCAGCGGCAAGCCCCTGAACCTGAGCCATGCCTCGGCCCGCGCTGGAGACATCAGGCATTCCAAGGCGGACAACCGCCGTTTGTGCGAGCGCTTTGAGCTAGGGGCGCCGACCACCATGGCCGAAGGTTTGGCACGACTCTATCGCAGTCTTTAGTTATATCGTCTTGCACGCGCCTGATTGCGCGGCGCCGGTAGTCTGATGTTGCGCGGATTGATCTACTAAAGAGTGAGTTATGGATATCGAGTTTCCCCGAGCGCGCGTCTGCAAAGTGGTGCGGCGTCTGTTTACCGCGTTGGCATTGTGTGTAACGAATTCAGTGGTACAGGCCGCCCCGGCGGCTCCCGCCAGTGTCGGCTTCTGGTACGCAGAGCGGCCGCCGCTGGCGGAGTTGGCGCAGTTCGAATGGACGGTGGTCGAACCCGGCCATATGTCCAGCGCCGATGTCGCCACCCTGCGCAAGCTTGGCAGCCAGCCATTTGCCTACCTGTCGGTGGGCGAGTTCGACGGCGACCGGGCCGCTCTGGACAAGGAAGCGCTGACACAGGGCGCGAGCGCCACCCGTAACAAAGCCTGGGACAGCCAGGTCATGGACATTGCCACGCCGGCCTGGCGGGAACATCTGTTCAAGCGTGCCCAGGCGTTGCAGGAACAAGGGTATGCCGGTCTGTTCCTCGATACCCTCGACAGTTTTCAGTTGCTGCCCGAAGTCAACCGCGAACCGCAGCGCCAGGCGCTGGCGTCGTTCCTGCGCGAGCTGCACCGTCGTCAGCCTAGCCTTAAGCTGTTTTTCAACCGCGGCTTCGAGGTGCTGGGCGAACTCGATGGCGTCGCCTCGGCCGTGGCCGTCGAATCTATCCATGCCGGTTGGGATGCCTCGGCCAAGCGTTATCGCCCGGTGTCCGAAGCCGACCGCAGCTGGCTTGAAGGTGAACTCAAACCCCTGCGGGCCCGGAATATCCCCTTGGTTGCCATCGACTACCTGCCAGCCACGCGGCGTGAAGAAGCCCGCAAACTGGTCCGTCAGTTGAGCCAGGAAGGCTTTATCCCGGTGGTCACGACCCCGGACCTCAATGCCATCAGCATGAGTACCGTGGAAGTCCAGCCACGGCGCATCGCCATGCTCTATGACCCGCGCGAAGGTGAACTCTACGATCACGCCGGCCACCGGATGCTCGGTGGCCTGCTGGAATACCTGGGTTATCGGGTGGATTACCTGCCGGTCGACGACAGCTTGCCGTCCTACAGCTTCGCCGGCTTGTATGCCGGGGTGGTGGTGTGGATGACCAGCGGCCCGCCGCAAGACAGCCGTGCCTTTTATAGCTGGATCGGCAAGCGCCTGGACGAACAGGTCCCCCTGGCGATTATGGCCGGCCTGCCGATCGAAGACCACGCGCTGCTCAAACGCCTGGGCCTGAACCTCGCCGCGCCGGGGGCTCGCGATACCTTGCAGGTGCTCAGCCAGGACAAGGCGCTGCTCGGTGCCTTTGAAGCACCAGTGGTCCCACGCAGCCGCGAGTTGACCCGGGTGACGCTGCTGCCCGGCGGACCGCAACCGGCCTTGTTGCTGGGTGACGGCAAGGGCGGCAAGTTCGCCCCCGTGGTCACTGGCGACTGGGGCGGCATGGCCCTGGCACCCTATGTTGTGGAAGCCAACATCGAACGGACCCGCTGGATTCTCGATCCGTTCGCGTTCATCCAGAAAGCCCTGCGCCTACCGGCCCAGCCACGCCCGGACAGCACCACCGAGAACGGCCGGCGAATCGCCACGGTGCATATTGATGGCGACGGTTTCCCGTCCCACGCCGAAGTACGCGGCACACCGTATTCCGGGCGCCAGGTGCTGGCCGACTACATTCGTCCCAATCCGTTCCTGACCTCGGTGTCGATCATTGAAGGCGAGGTCGGGCCCAAGGGTATGTCGCCCTTCCTGGCCCGGGAACTGGAACCGATCGCCCAGGAGATCTTTGCCGATCCCAAGGTCGAAGTGGCTACCCACACCTACAGCCATCCGTTCTATATGCAACCGGACAAGGCCAGGCAGGATGAAGATTTCCATGCCGAATACGGCCTGCGGCTGAATATCCCGGGCTACAAGACCCTTGACTACCAGCGCGAGATCGTTGGCTCGCGGGACTACATCAATAGCCGCCTGACCACGGCAAAAAAGCCGGTGAAGATGATCTTCTGGCCGGGTGATGCGTTGCCAAGCGCGGAAACCATCAAGCTGGCCTATGACGCCGGGCTGAAGAACGTCAACGGTGGTCAGACCATCCTGACCAAGGCCAATCCGTCGCTGACCGGCCTGTATCCGTTGTTGCGGCCCACCGCCGGCGGCTTGCAGTATTACGCGCCGGTGATCAACGAGAATATGTACACCAACCTGTGGAAGGGCCCGTATTACGGCTTTCGCGATGTGATCGATACGTTCGAGTTGACCGACAGCCCACGGCGCCTGCGCGGCATTCATTTGTATTACCACTTCTATTCGGGGACCAAGCAGGCATCGATCAAGGCCATGACCGACATCTACCAGTTCATGCGCGGCCAGCAGCCGATGTCGTTATGGATGAGTGATTACCTGGATCGGCTTCACGGTCTGTACCTGGCCAGCCTGGCCCGCACCGGCGAGGGCGACTGGCAAGTGCGCGGGATGGATGGCTTACGCACCCTGCGCCTGGATCCGGCACTCGGCTGGCCGGACCTCGGCCGCTCCCAGGGCGTGGCCGGTGTCCGGGACCTGCCCCAGGGCCGCTATGTGGCGCTGAGTAGCGACCGCGCGCTGTTGGCCCTGCGCCCGGAGCGTGATCCGCGCCCGGCGCTGGAGCTGGCGAATATTCCCTTGCTTGACTGGCGGTATGTGAATGACCAGCAGGTGACCTTCGCCTTCGCCGGCGAATTCAACCTGGAGTTTTCGGTACGCTCGGCCGGCGCCTGCCGGGTCGAGGTTCACGGGCAACGTTACGTGGGCCGGGCCGAACAAGGCCTGTGGCATTTCCAACTTCCGCTGAAGCAGGTGAGTGATGCCCAACTCCTCTGCAACTAAGGCTAAAAGCACGCGGCTGCTCAATCCCTGGGCGCTGCTGCTGGTGGCGATCGCCGTCGGCGTGCTGCTGTGGGCGACCTTTCATAATGAAGATGCATTTCGTCCCAAGGGTGGCGCGCCGGACGAGGTCTCGGCCAGCTACGCGGAGGTGTTGCTGGCGGCGCACCCGGAGAATAGCGAGCTGCGCACCCAGTTGCTCGACCTGCTGATCCAGCTGGGTGAATACCCACGCGCGGAAAAGCATCTGGCTGATTGGCCGCAAGCCGATTCGACGCTGAAAGCCTATTATCGGCTGCAACTCGATGCCCTGGCATTGAACAGCAGCAGCGATAGCCCGGCATTGCAGGCGCTGGCCGAACGCTTCAAGGCTTTCGACTACAAGTCGTTGCCAACGCCCCAACTCGAACACTTGGCGCCGTTGGCCCTGAGCGCCCAGGCGCCGGGTCTGGCCGCGGATAGCTATGCCGAACTGGCGCGCCGCGATCCACAGCGGCGTGACCAATGGCTGGCCGAAGCGGCGAAATGGTACCTGGCCAGCGAACAACCTGGGCGGGCGGCGGACCTCTATATACAGTTGCTCGATAACAGCCAGAAGCCGCAACAGCGTCGCCAGTTCCTCCAGGAAGCTTTCAAGGGCCTGGTGGAGGCGGACCGTGGCGATCAGGCAGTCGAGTTGCTCGCCAGGCAACTGGCCGCGCAACCTGAGGCCAGAGCCACCCAGGGATGGCTCGATCCGAGCCTGCTTGACCAAGGTGTCGATGTCGCGGTGGCCCATGACCGCGTGGACCTGGCCGAGCAGTTTTTTACCGAATGGCGCAAGTTGCAGCCTGACAGCCCGCAAGTGCTGGCCAAGGAGTTCAAGCAGCGCCTGGCCTTCGGCGACCTGCCGGGGGCGCATACGGTAGGCCTGCAGCTGCTCGAGCAGCAGCCGGACGATCCGCTGTTGCTGGAGCAGATGGCGCATATCGCCGAATGGCAGGCCGACTCGGCTGCGGCGCTGGGCTACTGGATCAGCCTGAGCGAGCTGCGTGACAACCCGGCTGAACTCGAACACACCTGGCGCCTGGCGATGCAGACCTACGATTTCGATCGCGGCATACCGGTGCTGGCGGGGATCATGCACAAGCGAGCGCTGAGCAACGTCGAGCTCGATGCCCTGGTCTACGCCGAAGAGTCGCGCGGTACGCCGGAGCAGGCTGAAACGTGGTTGCGCGCTTACGTCAGCCAGTATCCGAAACACCGCCTGGCCTGGGTCCGCCTGTTGCAGAACCTGGAAAACACCGAGCAGTATCCGGCACGCCTGGCGGTCTGGCGGAACTTCGCCAAAGGTTTCCCGCTGAGCAGTACCGAGCGCGTGGACTGGGCCAACAACCACCTCAAGCTGTTTGACAGCCAGTCGGCCTGGAAGGTGATCACGGCGGTCGATGGCAACAAGATCAATGATCTCGGCTATTGGCAATCCCGCGCGGCGCTGGCCTGGGACCTGGAACTGGACGACGAGCTGCGGCTCGCGCTGGAGAAGATGCTCGCCATCAAGGGCTCGCTCAATAGCGGTGACGAGAGTGAGCTGATTGCCCTCTATCGAACCCGGGATCCACGCAAGGCCTTGCAGTTGACCGTCGACAGCTGGAAGCAGGGCCACGCCCCGCAGCGCCTGGTGGCCGCCTTGCAACTGGCCCAGGAACTTCAGGACTGGCCGCTGGTGATCGATCTGCTCAAGGATGCCGAGCAGTATCCGGACGCATCCGAACGCTCCCAGGTGCTGGCGGCCCGTGGCGCGCTGGCCGTGCAACAAGGGCAGAGCGAGGAGGCCTTGCGTTTGTATCGCCTGGGGTTGAGCCGTTTCCCGGATGACAATACCTTCCGTGAGCGCCTGCTGTGGCTGTACGTCGACCTGGGCCGTAGCGACGAAATCAAACCGTTGTTGCAGCAATGGCGCGCCCTGGCCCGCAGCGACAGCAGCTTGTGGCTGCCGTTTGCCGCCGCCAGCCAGTTGGTCGGACGCAACACCGAGGCCCTGGCCTGGTATCGCCTCTATCTGCAAACCAACGCCGGCGACTGGATGGTCCAGGCGGCCTATGCCGATGCGCTGGAAGGCGCCGGTTATGCCGAGTCGGCCCAGCGCTTGCGGCTCAAGCTCAACCGCGAGGTGACGCCGGAGCAGATTCGCGCCACCCCACAGGGCTACAGCACCTGGTTACGCCTGCTGGCCAGCAGCTATTCGTCGCGCAAGGCACAGAACCAGGCAATGCAATGGCGGGATGGCTCCAAACCGATGCTGCAACTGTGGTTCGACCAGTTGCTGGCACGGCTGGATAACCTCAATCAGTCGGCGCAGAAAGACGACTGGCTGGCCTGGGCCCGTAGCCGTGGTCTGAAGATCAATGGCTACGAGCAGATCCAGGAAGCCCTGCGTGGCAGCAATCGTGCCGCATTGGAACACCTGGTGAGCAGCGGCGAGTTGGATCCGGCGCAGCAGGTCGAGGCGCTCAATAGCCTGGGACGCGGCGCCGAAGCCCTGGCCGTGGACCTGTCGGCACTGGGCGACGATCAGCCGCCGGCGATCCGTGAGCAGTTGCGCCGCCAGGCCATTGAAATGACCGAGCGTACCCCGCAGGGCGTGCTGATGGCCTGGGAGCGGCAGGACTACGGTGGACTGGTATTCAACGGTCCACGGCTGACCACCGCGCGTTATCTGAACGACAACTGGTACGCCAAGCTGGTGCTGGAGCAGGGGCAATACAGTGGCGACAGCGTGGATCCGTCGCACCTGGGCACCGAGACTAATACCGAACTGACCCTGCAGCGGCAACTGGAGAGTGGCCATTACAAGCTGATCTTCGACAGCAGCCTGCGCCAGGACGATGACCGCAACGGTCTGGGTGTCAGCCGGACCTGGCAGGTGGACAGCGGCAACGAACTGGATGCTGGCGCCGACTGGCACCGCAAGAACGAGGACAGCGGGCTGATGCGTGCATTCGGTCGCCAGGATGATCTCTGGGCGGGTGGGCGGCATCGCTACTCGGCCCGAGACCAGCTGTCCTGGAACCTGGCCCAGCGCTGGTTCGCGACCCGCGGCGGCGATGACCTGGGCAACGGCCAGGCACTGAAGATCGAGTTCGACCACACTTTGCAATTCGAAGGGCCGAACTGGGAACTGCGCAGCGGCATCGATTATCAGCAGAACAGCTTGAACAACCACTCGCTGGCCAATCTGGCCAATACTCTGGGCGGGGGCATCGACCTGGCCGGGCTCGAACTTGATGATCCGAGCCAGATCACCAGCCAGACCCTGCTGCAGAAACAGTACGGCCAGTGGTTCTTCGGCAGTTCCTGGCGGCGCGGTTTCCCCGGCGCACTGAACCGCACACGGGGGCAGTACACCTGGCTGGTGGATCTCAGTACGGGGTGGCAGTGGACCGATAACACCATCAACTACGCCATCAGTACCGGTGTCGGCACCGAGGTGTTGGGCAATGACGAATTGGCAGTGACCTTCGGCTACCAGTCGGCGCCACAAGGCGGCACAGGCAAGTCCGGCGGTACCGCGGGTGTCAGTTACAGCGTGCGTTTCGGACGCTGATCATGGAATTCAAAGAGGAGTTAACCTTATGCAATCGATTCGTTGCGTGAGTCTGGCGATGGCCGCCGTGTTGATGGCCGGCTGCAGCAGCTTTACCGGCCAAAGCAGTCCGGAACTGTCGAGCAAGGCCCGTTGGGGGGTATTGCCCCTGGCCAACTATTCCCAGACGCCACAAGCCGGTGAGCGCGGCGAGCAGATCCTGCTCAGCGTGCTGAGCAGCCGTGGCCTGCAACCGCAGGTCTATGCCGGCGCGCCAGGGCAGGGTGAGCAGGCCCTGCTCGACGATAACGAACGCCTTGCCGGGGCGATGGACTGGGCCCGTGAGCAGAAGCTCGACTATGTGCTGTCCGGCAGCGTCGAGGAGTGGCAGTACAAGAACGGCCTGGATGGCGAACCGGCGGTGGGCATCAGCCTGCGGGTGGTCGAAGCCGGCACCGGCAAGGTCCTCTGGAGCAATAGCGGTGCTCGCGCCGGCTGGTCCCGCGAAAGCCTGGCCGGTGCGGCCCAGAAGGTCCTCGACAAGCTTGTCGGCGGCCTGCGGATCGAGTGACGGCGATGAACTCTCCACACATGGACTACGCGCTGGCACCGCGCGCCAGCGGTCCGGCGTCATGGCTGGAATCCTTCCTGGTGACCGCGCTGGTCATCGGCTTCGGTCTCTGGCTGACGCCCGAAGACCCGTTGCAGGTACATGGCGGGTTTCCCTGGTCGTTATTGGCGCCGCTGTTGCTGGGGGTCCGCTATGGCTTTGTCCGTGGCCTGATCAGTGCCAGCCTGTTGGTGGCGACGTTCTTCGTTCTGCGCCAGTCGGGACTGCAAGGCTACGCGCAGATCGCGCCGTCCTACATTGTCGGCGTGCTGGTCTGCGGGATGCTGGTGGGCGAGGTGCGAGATTTGTGGGAGCGGCGCCTGTTGCGCTTGCAGATGGCCAACGAGTATCGCCAGTACCGGCTCGACGATTTCACCCGGGCGCACCAGATACTGCGAGTCTCCCACGATCGCCTGGAACAGCGCCTGGCGGGCAGCGACCAGAGCCTGCGCAGCTCGTTGCTGGGCTTGCGTGAGCGCCTGCGCGCCGCGCCCAATGGCGAAGATTCGCTGTCGTTGCTGGCCGAACCGGTGCTGACCTTGCTCGGCCAGTACGGTTCGTTGCGGGTGGCCGGGCTGTACCGTCTGGAACTGCCGCGCAACGCCGCACCGAGCTTGACCCTGTTGGCCGCCACCGGGGTCATGGGGCCATTGGACAACCAGGACCTGCTGGTCAGATTGTGCCTGGAGCGCGGAGAGCTGGTGAGCGTGCGCGAAGAGCTGATCGACGCCGGCGGCCAAGCCTCAGTGTCGTCGCTGCAGGCGTGTATACCGCTGGTGGATACCGAGGGCCGGATGCTGGCGATCCTCGCGGTCCGGCAGATGCCGTTCTTTGCCTTCCAGGAACGGACCCTCAGTCTGCTGGCCTTGCTCGCCGGGCATATTGCCGATCTGCTGGAACACGATCCGCAGGTGCTGCAACTGGCGGACGCCGACGCCCAGCACTTCACCCGTCAGCTCAAGCGTTCGTTGGTGGATGTCGAGCGGCACGGTTTGTCCGGCAATCTCTATGCCTTCGAGCTGAGCCGGAGCAACGATGAGCTGGCCCGGCTGTTCGAACGCAGCCAGCGTGGACTGGACCTGCACCTGACCCTGACCAACAACCGCGGGCATGCGTTGTTGCTGGTGCTGTTGCCGCTGACCAGCGCCGAAGGCGCCCAAGGTTATCTGATGCGCCTGGGCAAGCTGATCCACGAACACTTCGGCATGAGCGTGGAGTTGTCCGGCCTTGGGGTCAATGTCTTGCCTTACGATCTGGAGTCGGCCCGGCAACGGGACGGGCTGCGTAACTTCCTGCATAACGAGTGTGGCCTGAATGTTCAGCAAGTGGCTGTTTAGCGGGGCGCTGTTTTTCGAAGCCGGGAGCTGGGCCAGTCTCACGACACGCCTGCCCGACCCGCAGATCGCGCTCCTGTACACCATGACCCATGGCATCGCCTGCGGCCTGTTGACCGCGGCGGTGTGGCTATTGCTGCCGGCGCGTTACCGCGCGCCGCTGCCATGGAGCCCGTTGTTTATCTTCAGCCTGGCGTTTTTTGTGCCGCTGATCGGTGCCGTGGGGGTGATCGCGGCGATCTTTCCGGCGCTGTACCTGCCACGCCAGCGCGAGACGCAGATGTGGCAGGCGGTGGGTATTCCCGAGCTGCCGTTTCGGGCGCAGACCCAGCTGCATTCGCCGACCTTCGGCGACAGTGGCCTGCAGGATGTGTTGCGCCATGCGTCGGACCCGGACCAGCGTCTGGCGGCACTACTCGCCACTCGACGGATGCCGGGCAAGGAAGCGGTGCCGATTCTCAAGCTGGCCCTGGGCGATCCGAGCGATGATGTCCGTCTGCTGGCGTATTCGATGCTCGACAAGCAGGAAAGCGATATCAACCTGCGTATCCAGTCTTCCCTCGCGCAGTTGCCTGGCGCGCCCATACAGAAGGCTGCGGCCTTGCACGCCACGCTGGCCCGCTGGTACTGGGAACTGGCCTACCTGGGCCTGGCCCAGGGCAGTGTCCAGCAGCACGTCCTCGGCCAAGCCGGCGAGCATGCCGAGCTGGCGCTGAAAGCGGGCGAGGGCGGTGAGTTGCTGCTGCTGACCGGGCGCATTGCCCTTGAACGCGGCGATATCGGCAAGGCGCGGCTGCATATGCGCCAGGCCGAGCAGGCGGGCATGGACCCGGCCAAGGTCCTGCCGTTCAGTGCTGAAATCGCCTTTGAAAGCGGACGCTATAGCGAGATTCCCGGGCTGTTGAAAAGCCTGCCGCCGGAGTTGCAACAACGTCCGCCCTTTGCCGGGCTGGTAAGGACCTGGACATGAAAAAGCCCGTCAACCCGACGCCAATCGCCGATGTCTGCCTGTTGCTCGAAGGTACCTGGCCCTATGTGCGCGGCGGTGTGTCCGGCTGGATTCACCAACTGATCCTCGGACTGCCGCAACTGACCTTTTCGGTGCTGTTCATCGGTGGCCAGCGTGAAGCCTATGGTCAGCGGCGCTATGAGATTCCGGCGAACGTGGTGCATATCGAAGAGGTGTACCTGGAGGAAGCCTGGCGCAATCCGAAGCGCAAGCGGGTCGCGCACAGCGCGTCCCTCGAAGAGCTGAGCAATCTCTACCGCTATCTGCACAACCCCGAGAAACCGGCCGCCGAGCTGGGCTTTGGCGTGCTCAACGCCCTCGCCCAGGGGCGGATTACCCTGGACGACGTGCTCTATAGCCGCCCCAGCTGGGAGGCGCTGACCGAAGGTTACGAGCAACATTGCGCCGATCCGTCCTTCGTCAACTATTTTTGGACCCTGCGCACCATGCAGTCGCCACTGTTGATGTTGGCCGATGCGGCCCGACGGATGCCGCGAGCACGGGTCCTGCACTCGATTTCCACTGGTTACGCCGGGCTTGTGGGCTGCATCCTCAAGCAATTGTGGGGTTGCCAGTTGCTGTTGAGCGAGCATGGAATCTACACCAAGGAACGCAAGATCGACCTGGCCCAAGCCAGTTGGATCGCCGAAAGCAACAACCAAGCGCTCAACGACAGCATGACTACCGGCACCGGTTACATCCGCATGCTCTGGGTACGGTTCTTCGAACGCATCGGCTACCTGGTGTACGAGAGCGCCGACCAGATCATTGCCTTGTACGATGGCAACCGCCAGCGGCAGATCAAGGACGGCGCGCCGCCAGCGCGTACTCAGGTGATCCCCAATGGCATCAACCTGGAACTCTGGACCCAGGCCCTCAACGCCCGTGCCGAAGGGATCGCACCCGTGGTCGGGCTGATCGGCCGGGTGGTGCCGATCAAGGATGTGAAGACCTTCCTGCGCGCCATGCGCGGAGTGGTCAGTGTGATGCCGGGAGTCGAGGGTTGGATCGTCGGACCAGAAGAGGAAGACCTCGAATACGTGGCCGAGTGTCGCAGCCTGGTGGCCAGTCTGGGCCTGGAAAAGCAGGTGCTGTTCCTCGGCTTCCAGAAAATCCAGGAGATCCTGCCGCAACTGGGCCTGATGGTTCTGACCTCGATCAGCGAGGCGCAGCCGCTGGTGATTCTCGAAGCCTGGGCCGCCGGCACGCCGGTGGTGAGCAGTGACGTCGGCTCCTGCCGCGAACTGATCGAGGGCGGCACAGCGGCCGACCGTGATCTCGGCCTGGCCGGGAAGGTGGTGGCGATCGCCGATCCGCAGGCCACGTCCCAGGCGATCACTGACCTGCTGCGCAGCCCCGAGCGTTGGAAGTCGGCCCAGGCCGCCGGCTTGCTGCGGGTTCACCGTTACTACAGCGAGACCTTGATGATCGACCGTTATCGCACGCTTTATCACGCAGCCATGGGGATTGTGTAAATGGCCGGCATCGGTTTTGAACTGCGCAAGATTCTCTCGCGCGACTCTTACACCGCGACACTGCACGCGTATGTCTACGCGGGTCTGATCAGTTCCGGCCCCTGGGTCCTGTCGATTCTCAGCGTGATGCTGGTGGGGGTCATCAGCCTGGGGCTGGTGATCCCGGAGGTGTTGATCCGCGAGTTCCTGATCACGGTGACCTACCTGATGGCCACGTCGCTGATCCTCACCGGCGGTTTGCAGCTGTTTTTCACCCGTTTCGTCTCCGACCGCCTGTTCGAGCGCAAGTACGAGCAGATCCTGCCGAACCTGGTCGGCGTGCTGCTGCTGGTGACCCTGGGCTCCGGGCTGTTGGGCATCATCCTGTTGGCCACGCTGTTCGACCAGCCGCTGGTCTACCGGCTGCTGACGCTGGCCAACTTCGTGGTGCTCTGCAACCTGTGGCTGGTAATCATCTTCCTCTCCGGGATGAAGGCCTATAACCGCATCCTGCTGGTGATGCTGGCGGGTTATGCGCTGATGGTCGGCAGCGCGTTCTTCCTGCGTCACCTGGGGATGGAAGGCTTGCTGCTGGCGTTGTTGCTCGGCCACAGCACACTGCTGTTCCTGTTTCTCTACGACATCCTGCGTGAGTACCGCGCCGAGAAGCTGGTGGCCTTCGACTTCCTCGATCGGCGCCAGGTATTTGTCAGCCTGCTGCTCACCGGGTTTTGCTACAACCTGGGGGTCTGGATCGACAAGTTGATCTTCTGGTTCAACCCGGACACTTCGAGCCAAGTGATCGGACCGATGCGCGCCTCGATTCTCTATGACTTGCCGATCTTCCTCGCCTACCTGGCGATCATTCCCGGGATGGCGGTGTTCCTGGTGCGGATCGAGACCGATTTCGCCGAATGGTACGACCGCCTGTTCTGCGCGGTGCGTGATGGCGAGACCTTGCAGCATATCGCTTCATTGAAGGCCGAAATGACCTTCTCGATTCGCCAGGGCCTGCTGGAAATCTGCAAGGTCCAGGGGCTGACAGTGGTCCTGTTGTTCCTGTTCGGTCCGCGCCTGCTGGAGTGGCTGGGCATGTCCAGCTACTACTTGCCGCTGTTCTACATCGACCTGATCGGGGTGAGCATCCAGGTGGTGTTCATGGCGATTCTCAACGTGTTTTTCTACCTCGACAAACGGGCGATCGTGTTGGAACTGTGCCTGTTGTTCGTCGTGCTCAACGCTGCATTGACTGTGCTCAGCCTGCACTTGGGGCCGAGTTTCTTCGGTTACGGGTTCACCTTTTCGCTGCTGGCCTGTGTGCTGCTGGGGCTGGCCCGGTTGTCGACCGCGCTGGACGATCTGGAGTACGAAACCTTTATGCTGTCGCGCTGAGGAGCAAGACGGTCTTGGGAGAGTCAATCCGACTGCCGGAGCAGGCTTTGTCAGCCGGTCGTGAATCACTCTACACTGGCTGCTCTGGTTATTTTTATGGATGAAAAAACGATGCCTGCCAACACTCCCGCTATCGTCATCGAGCGTTTCCGCGAAGCCCACGTCGACGGTATAACCGCGCTCTACAACGAGCCTGCCGTCTGTCGCCAGGTGCTGCAAATGCCCTTTCAGTCTGCCGAGGTCTGGCGCCAGCGACTGATCCAGCGCCAGGACAACGAACGCTTGGTTTCATTGGTAGCGCTGCATCAGGGCGTAGTAATCGGCAGTTGCTCACTGGAGCAATACACACGGGTACGCCGCAGCCATGCGGGCACCATCGGCATGGGCGTGGCGACGGCCTGGCAGGGCAAAGGCGTCGGTTCGAAACTGCTGGCCGCGGTGTTGGACGTGGCCGACAACTGGATGAACCTGCAACGCCTCGAGTTGACGGTGTATGTCGACAACGCCGCCGCCCAGGGGCTGTATCGCAAGTTCGGTTTCGAGGAGGAGGGCGTGATGCGCGACTACGCGATTCGCGACGGTGCTCTGGTGAATACCCTGAACATGGCGCGGTTCCGTCGCCCGACCTGAACATCGGACCTGCGCCGAACCTTTGGCGGCAGCGGCGCTTGGTCATGAGTTAATCGCACGCCCCGCAGTGCGATCTGCCATGATCAAGTCTTCGATTCAGGTTCACCCGAGGAGCGCTCCAATGAATGGTGTACAGCAACTGGGGGAAATGCTTCGGCACTACGCCGATACTGAAACACACAAGAAACAACTGTTCGAAAAGCAATCGGCGCACTGGACGGCGCGCATCGCCGAATTGTTCGACCGCATGGAACAGTGGCTGGAACCGGTAAAGAGCCCGAACCTGCTGGAGACGCAGCGCGAAGCCTATGTCGCCTTCGGTCCCAACCTGACGGTGGAGGCCTCGACCTTCAAGACCCAGAAACTGACGATCCACATCGCCGGGAAAATGATGGAGTTCGTCCCGGAAGTGATGGGCAGCGGCGGCGCGATTTCCCTGGCGGTCATGGGGCACATGGCGGCGCGGCATGGCAGCGTTTCGCTGGTGGCCGTGCCGGGTACCAGCGATTGGCAGTGGCGCAAGACCAATGGCCTCAAGGACCCGGACATCAATGTGTTCGATGCCGACTTCCTGGCCTTGCAGTTGCAGAGTTTGATTCCCCGCGAATATCACTGAAACGTCCGGCATGGACACGCTCGGATTCCCACGACAAAAAAATCCCGGGAGGGGTTTGCCGGGTCGCAAATCCTGTGACACTTTGTCTACCCCATAGGTCGGGTGGCATTCTCGTGTTTAACTCCGGCCTTTTCAGCGCAACCATTTAGAAGGATTCAGCTCATGGCTCAAGTCACCCTCAAAGGCAACCCGGTTACGGTCAACGGTCAACTGCCGCAGGCCGGTACCCAGGCTCCTGCGTTCTCCCTGGTAGGCGCGGGTCTGGCTGATGTCACGCTGGGCAGTTATGCTGGCAAGCGCAAAGTGCTGAACATTTTCCCAAGCGTCGACACCCCGACCTGCGCGACCTCGGTGCGCAAGTTCAACGCCCAGGCCAACGAAGTGGCCAACACCGTGGTGCTGTGCATTTCCGCTGACCTGCCGTTTGCCCAAGCGCGTTTCTGCGGCGCCGAAGGCCTGGAAAACGTTCTGAACCTGTCCACCCTGCGTGGCCGCGAGTTCATTCATGACTACGGCGTTGAAATCGCTGACGGCCCACTGGCTGGCCTGACCGCGCGTGCCGTCGTCGTGCTGGACGAAAACGACAAGGTGCTGCACAGCGAACTGGTCAAGGAAATTGCCGAAGAGCCTAACTACGAAGCAGCCCTGGCTGTCCTGAAGTAACGGCAAAGGAGTCGGTTGGCGGTGCATGCCGCTATCGCCGCGGTGAGGCGTTCCGCCAAGCCGGCTCCCACGGGGTTTGGCGTTTACAAGGAGGCAAGCACATGGCTCAAGTCACTCGCAGGGGCGTAACGGTTCAGATCAATGGCCAGTTACCGCAACCCGGCGCCCAGGCTCCGGTATTTTCACTGGTGGCCAAGGATCTTTCCGATATCACCCTGGGCAGCCTCCGTGGCCAGCGCAAGGTGCTGAATATCTTCCCCAGTGTCGACACGCCGACCTGCGCCAAGTCCGTGCGCCAGTTCAATGAGCGCGCCAACCAGCTGGAAAACACCGTAGTGCTGTGCATCTCGGCGGACCTGCCGTTCGCCCAGGCGCGCTTTTGCGGAGCCGAAGGCCTGGACAATGTCGTCAATCTGTCCACCCTGCGCGGTCGCGAGTTCATGCGCGACTACGGCGTGGAAATCGCCGACGGTCCCCTCGCAGGCCTGACCACCCGCGCGGTGGTGGTGCTCGATGCCCATGACCAGGTGCTGTACAGCGAGCTGGTGGCCGATATCGGCCAGGAACCCGACTACGAGGCGGCACTCGCGGTTCTGAAATAAACGGCTCTGATACAAGGGGTTTACAATTATTCACGGCCTGACCCTGTCCAGGCCGTTTTTATTTGTGCTTCAGTGTTTTACCTGAACACTGAGGAAAGTCATCCCAAGGTAAATTGCCGGTAAAGGCGCTTTGCCTGAAACAATTCAGTGCTTAATCTTGCAGCCTCCCCAAAAAGAAGTTCTCGCGCACAATGGTTGATCACTCCATGCAATCGTCTGTTTCCCACACATCTCGTCGCTGGCTGTTCGGCCTGTTGGTCCTGTTGATTATCGGCGCACTGTGCTGGCATTTCTGGCCGTCAGGCGTGCAGCACAAGGGTGCGCAAGCCAAGTCCGTCGCGCATACGGGCAAATCGGGCATGGCGCGTCCGGGCTTCGGCGCCTCTGCTGGCCCGGTGCCGGTACGGGTGGCGCCGGCGACGGTGGGGGACTTCCCGGTGTACTACAAGGCCCTGGGGACAGTGACCGCGCTCAACACGGTCAATGTGCGTACACAAGTGGCCGGGCAACTGGTCAAGATCCACTTCCAGGAAGGCCAGATGGTCAAGGCCGGTGATGTGCTGGCTGAGATTGATCCGCGCAACTACGAAAGCGCCTTGCTCCAGGCCCAGGGCACGCTCCTGCAAAGCCAGGCGCAATTGAAGAACGCCCAGGTCGATGTGCAGCGCTACCGCGGGCTGTTCGCCGAAGACAGTATCGCCAAGCAGACCCTGGACACCGCCGAGGCGCTGGCGATGCAGTACCAGGGCACGGTCAAGGCCAACCAGGGTGCGGTCGACACCGCCAAGCTGAACCTGGACTTCACCAAGATCCGCGCACCGATTTCCGGGCGCCTGGGCCTGCGTCAACTGGACGTCGGTAACCTGCTGGCGGCGAACGACAGCCAGATACTGGTGATCATCACTCAGACCCAGCCGATCAGCGTCGCGTTCACCTTGCCGGAGAACAACCTCGACACCGTGCTCACGCGTTATCACGGTGGGGCGAAATTACCCGCCGAAGCCTGGGACCGTGGCGACCTGAAACAACAGGCCAGCGGTGTGCTGCAGAGCATCGACAACCAGATCGACATCACCACCGGTACCCTCAAGTTCAAGGCGCTTTACGATAACCGCGAACAGAGTCTGTTCCCCAACCAGTTCGTCAATGTGCACCTGCTCGCCGACACCCTGAAAAACGTGGTGCTGGCACCGAGCGCGGCGATCCAGTTCGGCAACGATGGCACCTTCGCCTATGTCATGGACGGCGACAAGAAGGTCAAGATCCGCCCGTTGAAAGTCGGCGCCAGCGACGGCAATGTCACGGTGATCAAGGACGGCCTGGCCGTCGGCGACCGTGTGGTCCTGGAAGGCACCGACCGACTGAAGGATGGCGGCGAGGTGGAAGTGGTCAATGACGTCCAGGACGTGCCCAAGGCGCCCGCCGGGCAGTTGAAGGACGACTCGGCGGCCAAGGCACCGGCTGACGTCGGCAAGGCGAAAAAGGTCGGCGCATGAATCTCTCGCGGCTGTTCATTCTCCGTCCGGTAGCGACCACCCTGAGCATGCTGGCCATTGTCCTGGTCGGCATCATCGCCTACCGGCTGTTGCCGGTATCGGCATTGCCCCAGGTCGACTATCCGACCATTCGGGTGATGACCCTCTACCCGGGCGCCAGCCCCGATGTAATGACCAGTGCGGTCACCGCGCCCTTGGAACGCCAGTTCGGGCAGATGCCCGGCCTGACCCAGATGGCCTCCACCAGTTCCGGCGGAGCCTCGATCCTGACCCTGCGCTTCAACCTTGACATCAACATGGATGTCGCCGAGCAGCAGGTCCAGGCGGCGATCAATGCCGCTACCAACCTGTTGCCCAAGGACCTGCCGGCGCCACCGGTGTACAACAAGGTCAACCCGGCGGACACCCCGGTGCTGACCCTGGCGATCACCTCGAAAACCATGCTGTTGCCCAAGCTCAACGATCTGGTCGACACCCGCATGGCGCAGAAAATCGCCCAGATCAGCGGCGTCGGCATGGTCAGCATTGCCGGCGGTCAGCGCCAGGCGGTGCGGATCAAGGTCAACCCCGAAGCCCTGGCGGCCAACAGCCTGAATCTGGCGGATGTGCGTACGCTGATCGGCGCCTCGAACGTCAACCAGCCCAAGGGCAACTTCGACGGCCCGACCCGGGTGTCGATGCTTGATGCCAACGACCAGTTGCGTTCGCCCAAGGAATACGCCGAACTGATCCTGGCCTACAAGAACGGTGCGCCGCTGCGGCTCAAGGATGTCGCGCAGATCGTCGACGGCGCCGAGAACGAGCGTCTGGCCGCCTGGGCCAACGAGCACCAGGCCGTGCTGCTGAATATCCAGCGCCAACCCGGGGCCAACGTCATCGAGGTGGTGGACCGGATCAAGGCGCTGCTGCCCTCCATCAGCGACAATCTGCCGGCGGGTATCGAGGTCAAGGTGCTGACCGACCGCACCCAGACCATCCGTGCCTCGGTCACAGACGTACAACACGAGCTGTTGATCGCCATCGCCCTGGTGGTGATGGTGACGTTCCTGTTCCTGCGCCGGGCCAGCGCCACCCTCATTCCTTCGGTCGCCGTGCCGTTGTCGCTGATCGGCACCTTCGGCGTGATGTACCTGGCAGGCTTTTCGGTCAACAACCTGACCCTGATGGCCCTGACCATCGCCACCGGCTTTGTGGTCGACGATGCCATCGTCATGCTGGAAAACATCTCGCGTTTCATCGAAGAGGGTGACAGTCCGATGCAGGCGGCGCTCAAGGGCGCCAAGCAGATCGGTTTCACCCTGATTTCCCTGACGCTGTCGCTGATCGCCGTGCTGATACCGCTGTTGTTCATGGCCGATGTGGTCGGACGGCTGTTCCGCGAGTTCGCCATCACCCTGGCCGTGGCCATCCTGATTTCCCTGGTAGTGTCCCTGACCCTGACGCCGATGATGTGCGCGCGCTTGCTCAAGCGCGAGCCCAAGCCTGAAGAGCAGGGCCGCTTCTATCGGGCCAGTGGCGCCTGGATCGACTGGTTGATCGAAGCTTACGCGCGCAAGTTGCGCTGGGTACTCAACCACCAGCCGCTGACCTTGCTGGTAGCGGTCGCGACCCTGGCGTTGACCGTGTTCCTCTACATGATGGTGCCCAAGGGTTTCTTCCCGGTGCAGGACACCGGGGTGATCCAGGGGATTTCCGAAGCGCCGCAGTCGGTGTCCTTTGCCTCCATGAGCCAACGACAACAGGCACTGGCCAAGGTCATCCTGGCCGACCCGGATGTGGAAAGCCTGTCGTCCTATATCGGCGTCGACGGTGACAATGCCACGCTCAACAGCGGCCGCCTGCTGATCAACCTCAAGCCCCGCCACCAGCGCGACCTGACCGCCACCCAGGTGATCAACCGCCTGCAGCCGCAAGTCGACAAGCTTTCGGGGATCCGCCTGTACATGCAGCCGGTGCAGGACCTGACCATCGAAGATCGGGTCAGCCGTACCCAGTACCAGTTCAGCATGTCCTCGCCGGACGCCGACCTGCTCGCCGAGTGGAGCGGCAAGCTGGTGGACGCGCTGGCTCAGCGCCCGGAACTGACGGATGTGGCCAGCGACCTGCAGGACAAGGGTTTGCAGGTCTACCTGGTGATCGACCGGGACGCGGCGTCGCGCCTCGGCGTGGCGGTGTCGGATATCACCGACGCGCTGTATGACGGTTTTGGCCAGCGGCAGATTTCCACCATCTACACCCAGGCCAGCCAGTACCGCGTGGTGCTGCAAGCCCAGGCGGGGGAGAAGATCGGGCCGCAGGCGCTGGAACAGATCCACGTCAAGACCACCAGCGGCGGGCAGGTGCGCCTGTCCAGCCTGGCCCGTGTCGAGGAGCGTCAGGCGCAGTTGGCCATCTCCCACATCGGCCAGTTCCCGGCGGTGATGATGTCGTTCAACCTGGCGCCCGGCGTGGCGTTGGGGCAGGCGGTGCAGGCCATCGACCAGGTGAAGCAGGAAATCGGCCTGCCAATTGGCGTGCAGACCCAGTTCCAGGGCGCGGCCGAAGCCTTCCAGGCCTCGCTGTCGAGTACCTTGTTGCTGATCCTGGCGGCGGTGGTGACCATGTACATCGTGCTGGGGGTGCTCTATGAGAGCTACATCCACCCGGTGACGATTCTCTCGACCTTGCCCTCGGCGGCGGTCGGTGCCTTGCTGGCGTTGATCCTGAGCGGCAACGACCTGGGCATGATCGCCATTATCGGTATCATCCTGCTGATCGGTATCGTCAAGAAAAACGCGATCATGATGATCGACTTCGCCCTCGATGCCGAGCGTAACCAGGGCATGGCCCCGGAGCAGGCGATCTACCAGGCGGCCCTGTTGCGGTTCCGGCCGATCCTGATGACCACCCTGGCGGCGCTGTTCGGCGCCATTCCGTTGATGCTCGCCACCGGCTCCGGTGCTGAGTTGCGGCAACCCCTGGGTCTGGTGATGGTCGGCGGGCTGCTGGTCAGCCAGGTGCTGACCTTGTTCACGACGCCAGTGATCTACCTGTACTTCGACCGCCTGGGGCGGCGTTGGGGGCGGCATTCGAGCCTGCTTGAGCAGGTGGAGACATGAACCTCTCGGGACCTTTTATCCGCCGACCGGTAGCGACCATACTGCTGAGCCTGGCGATTGTCCTGCTGGGGGGCGTGAGTTTCGGCCTGCTGCCGGTTTCGCCGCTGCCGCAGATAGACTTCCCGGTGATCGTGGTCCAGGCCAGCCTGCCCGGCGCGAGTCCAGAAGTCATGGCCTCCACCGTCGCCACGCCGCTGGAGCGCTCCTTCGGGGTGATTCCCGGCATCAACACCATGAGCAGCCGCTCCAGCCAGGGTTCGACCCGGGTGATTCTGCAGTTCGACCTCAACCGCGATATCAACGGCGCGGCGCGGGAAGTCCAGGCGGCGATCAATGCCTCGCGCAACCTGCTGCCCAGCGGCATGCGCAGCATGCCCACCTACAAGAAGGTCAACCCGTCGCAGGCGCCGATCATGGTGCTGTCGCTGACCTCCGAGGTGTTGCAGAAGGGCCAGCTCTATGACCTGGCCTCGACCATCCTGTCCCAGAGCCTGTCCCAGGTCCCGGGCGTGGGCGAGGTGCAGATCGGTGGCAGTTCGCTGCCAGCCGTGCGTATCGAACTCGAACCACAGTCGCTCAACCAGTACGGTGTGGCCCTGGACGAGGTGCGCACCAGCATTGCCAACGCCAACGTGCGCCGGCCCAAGGGCTCGTTGGAGGATGCCGAGCGCAACTGGCAGGTGCAGGCCAACGACCAGTTGGAAAAAGCCAAGGACTACGAACCGCTGATCATCCATTACCAGAATGGCTCGGCCTTGCGCCTGGGGGATGTGGCCAAGATCAGCGACAGCGTCGAGGACCGTTACAACGCCGGTTTCTTCAACAATGACGAGGCGGTCCTGCTGGTGATCAACCGCCAGGCCGGTGCCAACATCATCGAGACGGTGAACGAGATCAAGGCCCAGTTGCCGGCCTTGCAGGCGGTGTTGCCGGCCAGCGTCAAGCTGAACCTGGCCATGGACCGTTCGCCGGTGATCAAGGCCACGCTCCACGAGGCCGAGATGACCCTGCTGATCGCCGTGGCCCTGGTGGTGCTGGTGGTGTACCTGTTCCTCGGCAACTTCCGCGCGTCGCTGATCCCGACCCTGGCGGTGCCGGTGTCGCTGGTCGGCACCTTTGCCGTCATGTACCTCTATGGTTTCTCCCTGAACAATCTGTCGCTGATGGCCTTGATTCTGGCCACCGGGCTGGTGGTGGACGATGCCATTGTGGTGCTGGAGAACATTTCCCGGCATATCGACGACGGCATCCCACCGATGAAGGCCGCGTACCTGGGGGCCAAGGAAGTCGGCTTCACCTTGCTCTCGATGAACCTGTCGCTGGTGGTGGTGTTCCTTTCCATCCTGTTCATCGGCGGGATCATCGGCAGCCTGTTTCGCGAGTTTTCCATCACCCTGGCGGCCTCCATCCTGGTTTCGCTGGTGGTGTCCCTGACCCTGACACCGATGCTCTGCGCGCGCTGGCTCAAGCCGCACCGACCGGGTGAGCCGAGCCGCCTGCAACGCTGGAGCGAAAAGGCCAACGAACGGATGATCGCGGCCTATGCCGTCAGCCTCGACTGGGTCCTGCGGCACAAGCGCCTGACCTTGCTCAGCCTGTTCGTCACCATCGGGGTGAACATTGCCCTGTACGTGGTGGTGCCGAAAACCTTTCTGCCACAGCAGGACACCGGGCAACTGATCGGTTTCGTCCGCGGCGACGATGGCATGTCGTTCGGCAATATGCAGCCAAAGATGGAAATCTTCCGCAAGGCGGTGCTGGCTGACCCGGCGGTGCAAAGCGTGGCCGGGTTTATCGGCGGCAACAACGGTACCAACAATGCCTTCATGCTGGTGCGCCTGAAGCCGATCAAGGAGCGTAATGTCTCGGCGCAGAAGGTCATCGAGCGCCTGCGCGACGAAATGCCCAAGGTGCCCGGCGCCCGACTGATGCTGATGGCCGATCAGGACCTGCAGTTTGGTGGCGGTCGCGAGCAACAAACCGCGCAGTACTCCTACATCCTACAAAGCGACGATCTCGGTGCGTTGCGCGAGTGGTACCCGAAAGTGGTCGCGGCACTCAAGGCCCTGCCGGAACTGACCGCCGTCGATGCACGGGAAAGCCGCGGGGCTCCGCAGACCACACTGGTGGTCGACCGCGATACCGCCAAACGCCTGGGCGTGGACATGAACACGGTCACGACGGTGCTCAACAACGCCTACAGCCAGCGGCAGATTTCCACCATCTACGACACCCTGAACCAGTATCAGGTAGTGATGGAGATCAACCCGAAATACGCCCAGTCGCCGGAAACCCTCAATCAGGTCAAGGTCATCGGCTCAAGCGGCCAGCGTATTCCGCTGTCGGCCATCGCCCATTATGAAAACAGCCTGCAAGACGACCGGGTCGATCACGAGGGCCAGTTCGCTTCCGAAAGCCTGTCGTTCGACATGGCTCCCGGGGTGACGGTGGAGCAGGGCACCGCCGCCATCGAGCGGGCCATTGCCAAGCTTGGCTTGCCCGAGGCGGTGATCGCCAAGTTGGCTGGCACCAGCGACGCCTTTGCCGCGACCCAGAAAAGCCAGCCGTTCATGATCCTTGGCGCGCTGGTGGCGGTGTATCTGGTATTGGGTATCCTCTACGAGAGCTATATCCACCCGTTGACCATCCTCTCGACGCTGCCATCGGCCGGGGTCGGCGCGTTGCTCAGCATCTACCTGCTGGGCGGCGAGTTCAGCCTGATCTCGCTGCTGGGCCTGTTCCTGCTGATTGGCGTGGTGAAAAAGAACGCGATCCTGATGATCGACCTGGCGCTGCAACTGGAGCGCCATTCGGGCCTCGATCCACTGGAATCGATTCGTCAGGCCTGCCTGTTGCGCCTGCGGCCGATCCTGATGACCACCCTGGCGGCGATCCTCGGCGCCTTGCCCTTGCTGCTGAGCAGTGCCGAAGGCGCGGAAATGCGCCAACCCCTGGGCTTGACCATTATCGGCGGGTTGATTTTCAGCCAGGTCCTGACGCTTTACACCACCCCGGTGGTTTACCTTTATCTCGACCGTTTGCGCCACCGTTTCAACACGTGGCGTGGCGTACGCACTGATGGTGCTCTGGAAACTCAGCTATGACTGATCAATCGCAATGCAAAGTGCCTCTGGCCGCCCAACATCTGGAGACCGTCCGTGGTTCACGCCTGCTGAGCCTGACCTTGTGCGGGCTGATGCTCAGTGCCTGCGCCGTGGGCCCGGACTACAAGCGCCCGGACGCCGCTTCGCCGGCGCAATACAAGGAAGCCGCCGGCTGGCGTCAGGCCCAGCCGAGTGACTCGCTGGCCCGCGGCGCCTGGTGGGAGCTGTATGGTGACCCGACGCTCAATGGGCTGGTGGAAAAACTCAATAGTGCCAACCAGACCGTGGCGCAGTCCGAAGCCCAGTACCGCCAGGCCCTGGCGTTGGTCAAGAGCTCCCGTGGGGCGTTCTTTCCAAGTGTCGACTTGAGTGCCGGAAAAACCCGTTCCAGCCAGGGTACCGGCAGCAGTAGCTCAAGCCTGAGCCGTTCATCCAGCGGCATTCTCGACACCTATAACGCCCAACTCGGGGTGAGTTGGGAGGCGGATATCTGGGGCAAGCTGCGCCGCGGCCTGGAAGCCAATGACGCCAGTGCCCAGGCGAGCTTTGCCGACCTCGCGGCCATGCGCCTGAGCCAACAGTCGAGCCTGGTGCAGAACTACCTGCAACTGCGGGTGATCGACGAACAGAAACGCCTGCTTGAAGCCACGGTGCAGGCCTATGAGCGTTCGTTGAAGAACACCGAAAGCCAGTACCGCTTTGGCGTTTCCGGCAAATCGGCGATCGCCCAGGCGCAGACCCAGCTCAAGAGTACCCAGGGCGACCTGATCGACCTGATCTGGCAACGGGCCCAGTTTGAAAACGCCATTGCCGTGTTGATCGGACAACCTCCGGCACAATTCCAGCTGGCCGCCACCACCCGTGTTCCGGTCTTGCCGTCGATTCCGTTGGGCATACCGTCGCAACTGTTGGAGCGACGCCCGGACATCGCCTCGGCGGAGCGTTCGGTGATCGCGGCCAATGCCAATATCGGCGTGGCGAAGGCCGCTTATTATCCAGACTTTACCTTGAGTCTGTCCGGCGGCTACAGCAGCAGTACCTTTCAAAACTGGATCAGCCTGCCAAACCGTTTCTGGTCGGTGGGACCCAAACTGGCCACCACCTTGTTCGACGGTGGCCAGCGGTCGGCGGAAGTGGACCGCACTGAGGCGGTGTACGACCAGACCGTGGCCAAGTATCGCCAGACCGTGCTCGATGGTTTGCGCGAAGTGGAGAACTACATGGTCCAGCTCAAGGTGATGGAAGACGAAGCGGCGGTGCGGGCCCAGGCGCTGGACGCAGCCCGGGAATCCCTGCGCTTGACTGATAACCAGTACAAGGCCGGCCTGATCACTTACCTGGATGTGGTCACGGTGCAGACCACGGCGCTGACCAACGAACGTAGCGTGCTGACCTTGCTGCAGAGCCGGTTGATCGCCAGCGTCCAGTTGATCGCGGCGATGGGCGGCGGTTGGGATGGTCATACCGATCTGAATGCCAAACGCTGATCGGTATTTGGCTTGGGTTTGATGGTGGTCTTATTGACGCCTTCGCGGGCAAGCTCCGCTCCCACACAAAATCTGTGTTCGACGCAGATCCTGTGTGGGAGCGGAGCTTGCCCGCGAAGAGGCCCTAAAAATCACAAAGCCCTTATCTGAAGAAACCGCACCCGGCCTCACCTGTGCAATGAGCGCACCCCGCGCCCAGCCAGAAAACACAGGCTGCCGCCAATGGCTGTGAGCCCGCTGAGGGCATAGAACATCGTCCCCGGCGCCGTATGGATCAGCAGATAACCGCAGATCACCGGGCTCAACGCCCCGCCCAGGGCCGCCAGGTTCTGGGCGCCCAGGTAGCTGCCCCGTAGCTCTTCCGGGGCGATGGTGTCGACGAACAGGTATTCGGACGGGTAAATGATCATCTCCCCAAGGGTGAAGATGAACATCGCCGCGCACCAGGTCAGCAGGTTCTGCGCAAAACTGAAACCGATCAGCCCGACGATAAACAGACTGGTGCCAATGGCGATCCAGTAGCGTAGCTGCTCGCGTTTGAGAAAGCGGCCGATCTGGTATTGCAACAGGATTACGCTGATGGCGTTGCAGGCCAGGATCGCCGACAAGGTGGTCAGGGCGTCCTGGTTGCTGTGGGTCACCAGCAGGTACTGCGACAGATACAGAGTGAAGCGGCCATGGACAATGGTGCTCAGCAGGCTGCCGCAGGTGAACAGGATCAAGGTCCGGTCGTTGCGCAACGTCACCAGGGTGTTGACGAAACTTTGCACCTTGCCGATCTGGGCCGGGGCGGTCGGGGTGATGCCCAGCATCAGAAAAATGCTGCCAAAGGCGATGCCGGCGGCGATCAGGAACGGTGCCAGCGGCTGCACGCCGGCGATTACCACGCCAAGCATCGGGCCGGTGGCGTAACCGATATTGGTCAGGGTATAGCGCAGGGAAAAGACCTTGGCCCGCTGGTTGATCGGCAGGTTCTCGCTGATGATGGCCTTGGAACCGATCAGAAACAGCGCCGACGCGGTTTCGGTGATCACCAGGGTCAGGGTGGTCAGGTACAGGTCATGGGCGAACGTCAGCAGGGTGAACCCGATGCCGCTGGAGAGCATGGCGAGGATCATCAGCCGGCGTTTTTCCAGGCGGTCGATGATATAGCCGCCGTACAACGAGAGCAGGGTGGCGATAAACACCGCGATCCCCATCAGCAGGCCGACATCCTGCTGGTTCAGCCCGAGCTTTCTGCTGAGGAACAGGGTCAGCAGCGGACTGGTGATGGCACGGCTGACGACGATGGTCACGGAGCAGATCATCAGCCGGCGGATAACGAGGGAGTAGGTGGCCACGGTGGTGCTTATATCCTTGTTTTAGAAACGTCTCTGTCTTTCGCCGCACGAACTCAAGATCGCTAAAAGCTTCGCGGGCAAGCTCCGCTCCCACAGGATGTGCGTCGAGCGCAGATTTTATGTACGACACAAATTCTGTGGGAGCGGAGCTTGTCGGACCGCCGTACCGCCGCGAAGAGGCCCTCAAGAACGCTGCAAAGTCACGCCAGGTAGTTACGGTAGTGGCGCTCATAAACCGCTGCCGGATGGTCCGCCGTCATGGCGCGACCGTTGTCGTCCCACCACTGGGCCACTTCGGCGCCCGTGGCAATCCAGACGTCGTCGTGTTGCTGAATACCCTTGAGCAACTCCCGCAGCACACCGATACGCCCCGGTGTGGCAATGACTTCCGGGTGCAGGCGCAGCACGTAGCACAGTCCGAAGCGATGGAAGCCGGCAAAGTCCATCTGCAGGTTGCCCAGGGTATGGCTGTAGGAAGCGATCCGCGATTGCGCCGGAGGCACCGCCGGGCTGAGGTTGAAGGCGAAGTAGGGCTCGTCCTCCAGCTCATAGTGCATCGGCAGCTCGATGACCTGCGGTGCCGTCGGATGGGCGAAGGGCAGGTCATCGCCACGCCAGGAGGACGACCAGTGGATGCCTTCGTCGTGTAAGGCCTCGGTAAACCCCGGTAACCAATTGCCGGCCGGAATCCGAAAGCCCTTCGGCCGCTCACCCGTCAGTGCCGCGAGAGCCTGGCAGCCTTGTGCCAGCGCGGTCTTCTGCTCATCAAGGGTCAGGCTGTCGTAGTTCTGGTGCCGATATCCGGCACAGGCGATTTCATGGCCGCCAGCCTGGATCGCCTGGATATGCGCCGGCTGTTCCTCGGCGACGATACCCGGGATGCACCAACTGCTGCGCACCCCTAATTCCTCGAATAAACCGAGCAGACGCTCGACCCCGCGCTGGCTGCCATAGCGCCAGACCGACAGGCTCTTGTCGCGCCCGGCAACCTCAGGTGCTTGGGTAAGAATGCCGTGTATATCGTTGTAATCAATAGTAATGACTACCGCACAACGATACGGCGCCGGCCATGGACTCTGGAACGCGGGACGTTGCAACTCAGCCATGATGATGCTCCTTCAGCCACCAATGGGCGACATCGCGGCCGGTGGCAAACCAGACGTCATCGCGCTCGCGCATATGCTCGAACAACCGTTCCAGCAGCAGGATGCGCCCCGGCTTGCCGGTGATCTTGGGGTGAAACAGAGTGGTCAGGCACAGACCCTCGTCAACCGCACCGTCGAACTCCCGGCACCAGTTATCCAGGGTCAGCTCATAGCTGGCCGTGCGGTCCAGCCCGGACGGAAAATTCGGCTCGCGGGTGTAGGCGATGGAAGCGTAGTCATCCATCTCCCAGCGGCCGGGGATTTCCACCAGCGGTTGCGCATGGCCGGGTACCTGCACCAGGTAAGGCCGGTCGTCACCGCGCATGCTGCTGGAGTAGGTCACCCCGGCTTCCACCAGCATCGCCGGGGTTTCCGCGCGCCAGTCGCCGGAGGGCGTGCGAAAGCCCTCGGCACGGATGGTCAGGTGTTGCCAGAACACCTCGCGGCATTTGTTCATCACGTCCCGCTGCTGGTCCAGCGTCAGGGCGTAGAAGGATTCGTGTTTGTAGCCGTGGTAGGCCACTTCATGTCCGCGTTCGACAATCGCCTGGCATTGCCGGGGCCAGTTTTCCACGACCCAGGCCGGGACGAAGAAGGTGGTCGGCAGGCGAAACTCGTCGAGCAGGTCGAGAATCCGCGGCAACGCCCGATATGGGCCGTAACCGCCAAAACCGAAGTACTCGGGCTTGTGCCAGATTGAGCCATCGAGCATGGCGTCACCGGTGGGACCGTCGAGGTCGAACGCCAGGGCCAGGCAGGCTTTGTGCCCATCCGGCCAGGTCGGGGTCGAGGACATGAGTGGCGGCTCCTGTTTACTGGCCCTTGTTGACGGCGATGTTATCGACGGCACCGACCGAAAGGTCCCATTTCTTCAGGATGGCCTGGTAGCTGCCGTCGGCGATCATGCCTTGCAGGGCCGCCTGGATAGCGTCACGCAGTTCCTTATTTTCCTTGCTCACGCCAATCCCGGAGAACTGCACCACCATCGGCGTGCCGATGATCTTGAAGGTGTTCTTTTCCTGGGCCGCGAGGTACGGCAGGGTCTCGCTGCCTTGCACGGCAACGTTGATGCGGCTCTGGCGCAGCTGCGCGCGGGCGTCGGCCGAACCTTCGGTGCCGATCACCTTGATCGGCTTGTCGGCCGGGCAGTGCGCGCTGCTCCAGGCGGCGATTTCCGCCGGGAAGGTGGTGCGACGGCTGGTACCGGCGGTCTTGCCGCAGATATCGGTCATCTCGTTGATGTCCTTGTTCTTCTCCAGGGTGTAGAACTGCGAACCGCTGGTGAAGTAATCGACGAAGTCCACGGCCTTTTGGCGCTCGGCGGTGTCGGTCATGCCCGAGAGCACAATGTCCACGCGTTTGGTGGTCAGGGCGTTGATCATCTGTTCGAAAGAGGTTTCCTGCCACTTCATTTTCACGCCCATATGCTGTGCCAGGGCGTTACCCAGGTCGAAGTCGACGCCGGTGAGCTCGTTGTTGGCCGGGTCCTTGAAGTCCATCGGCGGGTAGTTGGGCATGATCGCGGCGACGATCTCGCCCTTGGCCTTGATGCTGGCGGGCAATTCGGCGGCCCAGGTAAAGCTGGAAGCCATGAGGCCGGCGAGTACTGCGGGAATGACGAAATTCTTCATGGTCGTTCTCTTATGAATGTTGTGAAGGTCCAGGGGAACCTAGGTTCGAACGGCAGAAATGAAGCTTTGGGTGCGCGGATTTTGTGGACTTATTAGAAGTTCTTCGGGGCTTCCTTCCTCCACGATCTGGCCGCCATCCATGAACACCATGCGGTTCGAGACTTCGCGTGCGAAGCCCAGTTCATGGGTAACGACGATCATGGTCATGCCGGTCTGCGCCAAGTCGCGCATCACCGACAGCACCTCTGCGACCAATTCCGGGTCGAGTGCCGAAGTGGGTTCATCGAACAGCATCAGCTTGGGGCGCATCGCCAGGGCTCGGGCGATGGCCACCCGTTGCTGCTGGCCGCCGGACAGCTCGATCGGGTAGCTGTCGCGCTTGTGCGCCAGGCCGACCCGGGCCAGCAACTCCAGGGCCTCCTCGACCGACTCCTTGGGCGAGCGCTTGAGCACCTGAACCGGGCCTTCGATGATATTTTCCAGCACGGTCATGTGCGGAAACAGGTTGAAACGCTGGAACACCATGCCGGTGGCCAGGCGCTGGCGGGCGATCTGCGCTTCATTGAGTTCATGCAGCTTGTTGCCGGCGATGCGGTAACCCACCAGCTCGCCGTCGACCCAGAGACCGCCCTTGTCGATCTTTTCCAACTGGTTGACGCAACGCAGCAGGGTGCTCTTGCCGGAACCGGAGGGGCCGATGATGCACAGCACTTCGCCTTGCTCGACCTCGATGTTGATATCTTTGAGGGCGTGGAAGGAGTCGTAGTATTTGTTCAGGCCGACAGCCTTGATGATGCTTCTCATGTTCGAATTCTCCAGGACACTTACGAGCGCTTGCCGGCGCCGCGGGCAAAACGCCGTTCCAGGCGGCTCTGGCCGAAGGACAGCACGGTGACGGCGACCAGGTACCAGATCCCGGCGACGATCAGCAACTCCATGACTCGGGCGTTGGCGTAGTAGATGTTCTGGGCGTTGTAGAGCAGCTCCGAGTACTGGATCACGCTCGCCAGGCTGGTCATCTTGACCATACCGATAAACTCGTTGCCCACGGGCGGGATGATGATGCGCATGGCCTGCGGCAGGATGATCCGGCGCAGGGCTTGCAGTCGCGGCATGCCGATGGACTTGGCGGCTTCATACTGGCCGGTGTCCACCGACAGCAGGCCGGCGCGGACCACTTCGGCGGTGTAGGCGCCCTGGTTGATGGACAGGCCCAGCAGCGCGGCGACGAAAGGGCTCATCAGGCTGACGGTATCGAGCTGGAAGACCCCGGGAATCCCGATGCTGGGGAAGATCAGCGCCAGGTTGAACCACAGCAACAGCTGGAGAATCAGCGGCGTGCCGCGGAACAGCCAGGTGTAGGTGATCGCCACGTAGCGCAGGATCGGGTTGGCCGACATGCGCATGATCGCCGTGATCACCCCGAACACCACGCCCAGGGCCATGGCCAGGATCGCCATGATAATGGTGTTGAGCAGACCGGTGAGGATCGCCTTGGCGGTCAGGAACTGGCCGATATAGGACCATTCGATCTGCCCCTGGGCAAAGGCCCGGACCAACCCGACCAGGGCGACGACGATCAGGGTGGCGAAGAAAATGCGTCCGTAATAGCGCCGCGGTACGTGTTCGTACTGGGTGATATCGAACTGGTTCTCGGCCAGTTTGCGCTCAGCGAGCAAGCGTTCTGCCTGGGATTGGCTCATGGTGTTTCTCCGTGTGCGGCGCTGGGGCGCCGCCTTGTTTCTATTGAACACTGTCGCTTCACCGTGGGAGCGGAGCTTGCCCGCGAAAGGGCCCTCAAGTCCGCCAACAGCTTCGTCGGAACGCCGCCCGGACCAAGCACCGCTGCCACAGGAGTTTCAGTGTTTTCCAAGCTTTGTTACACCCGTAGACCGGCGTATTCGGCGGCCCATTGGCGCTGTGCCTGCAGCGCGACTTTCAACCGGACGATCTGTTCGCGTACCTGCGCCGGCGCCGTTCCGCCCCAACCGCTACGGGCGGCGATGGCGGCTTCCAGGGTCAGGCAGTCGCGCACTTGCGGGGTCAGGCGCGGATCGATCTCGGCCAACAGCGCCGGGCTCGCTTCCCAGAGTTCCAGATCGCCGGCTTCGCAGGCCTTGACCAGTGCACCGGTGATTTCATGGGCCTCCTTGAACGGCACGCCGCGCACCGCCAGCCAGTCGGCGACCTCGGTGGCCAGAGTGAAGCCCAGGGGCGCCTGGCGCCGCAGCTCCTCGACGTTGACAGTCATGGTCGCGACCATCCCGGCCATGGCCGGCAGCACCAGCAGCAGGGTGTCGACGCTGTCGAGCACACCATTCTTGTCTTCGCTCAGGTCGCGGTTATAGGACAGCGGCAGGGACTTGAGCGTCGACAGCAGCCCGGTCAGGTTACCGATCAGACGGCCGGCCTTGCCCCGCGCCAACTCGGCGATATCCGGGTTTTTCTTTTGCGGCATGATCGAACTGCCGGTGGCGTAGGCGTCGTCCAGCGCGACCCAGCGGAACTGCCGGGACGACCACAGGCAGAACTCTTCGGCCAGGCGCGAGATATTGATCCCGAGCATGCTGGCGACAAACAGGAACTCGGCGACATGGTCGCGGCTGGCCACCGCATCAATGGAGTTTTCGCAGACCCCGCTGTAGCCCATTTCGCGGGCCGATTGCTGCGGCTGGCGGGCAATGGCGGAACCTGCCATGGCCGCGGCGCCCAAGGGCGATAGCGACGTGCGGGCATCCCAGTCCACCAGACGCTGGACATCCCGCAACATGGCCTGGGCGTGGGCCAACAGGTGATGGGCGAAGACGATCGGTTGGGCCTGCTGCAAGTGGGTGAAGCCCGGGCAGATGCTCTGCACATGCTGCTCGGCCTGCTCGACCAGCGCCTGTTGCAGGGCCAGGACTTCCACCGTCAGGGTGCGCACATGGTCACGCAGGAACAGGCGCAGGTCATTGGCGGTCTGGTCGTTGCGCGAACGCCCGGCCCGCAGTTTGCCGCCCAGGGTGCCGAGGCGCTCGGTCAGCAGGCGCTCGATAAAGGTGTGCACGTCCTCGTCGTCGAGGGTCGGCGCGACGCGGCCGGCGCGAAAATCCTCGCCGATACGGTCCAGGGCCTCGACCATGCGCAGGGTTTCCTGCTCGTCGAGCAGGCCGGCCCGTTGCAGCTCGTGGGCATGGGCCCGGGAACCGGCGAGGTCATAGGGAGTGAGACGGAAATAGCGATCCGGGCAGCGGGAGAGGGCGGCCAGGGCGGCGGCGGGACCACTCTTGAAACGGGCACCCCAGAGACGGTCGGTGGCTTGAGCCATTGTTGTTTTTCCTCACTCAGATGAAGGGTTCGCTGCACGACCGCCGCCAACCGTCCGGGGAGGGTCAGGGTCAAGGTCATGCACTTATCAGGAGGGCAGATTACGAATCCTTGTAGGCGCCGCTCGTGGACAGCTACAAGTACAAAAGATTGGCTTTTAAACACTGGCAATCAGCGAGGGATGGCTGATTGGCAAAAAGTAGCGGTGGTTGCCAAGCCCGGTTTTCTGTGTTCATTATTATTGACCGGCGACGTTTTTCTTGTGGAGCTAAGCCTGTTGAATATGCGGTTCGAGGTCAATAAGTATGATGGAAACCCAGCTTTCCAATTTTGGAAACCCGGCGCCGAAACCTGGACACCGAGCGCCCCTGGCCCTCAGTGGACTGGACTTCAAGTTACTCAAGGTGTTCAAGGCGGTGGTCGAGGCCGGAGGCTTCAGCGCGGCCCAGAATGAGCTGAATGTGGGGCTTGCCGCCATCAGCAAGCAGATTTCCGACCTGGAAATCCGCATTGGCATGCGCCTGTGCACTCGAGGACGGGAGGGCTTTTGCCTGACCGAAGAGGGCAGCCTGGTGTATCAGGCCTCGATTGATTTGTTTGCTTCGGTCGACAACTTTCGTGACCGACTTAGTTCTGCTCAAAATGAACTGATCGGCGACCTGAGTGTGGGCGTCGTGGACAACACCCTGTCGGACGCTAATTCACCCTTAGTTGCCGCCCTGCGGAAAATTCATGACGAATCGCCGAAAGTAAGATTTCGTTTGCATGCGGCACAATTAGATGAAGTCGAGCGAGGGGTTGTAGAAGGGCGTTATATCGTTGGGATAGTACCGGTTTATCAGAAAAGAGAAGAGTTTGATTATTTCACGCTCTATGAAGAGCGCGCCGAGGCTTACTGCGCTGTCGGGCACCCGTTGTTCGACTCGGACGACGCGCACAATAGCGTCGAAGTGCTACGTGAGCACGCCTTCGTCAACCATCGCTATGCGATTCATCGCGACAAACTCGACTTTGTCACCTACGACAGTTTTTCCGCCTCGGCGTCCCAGGTGGAAGCCGTGGCCATGCTGGTCCAGACCGGGCGTTTTCTCGGCTTCCTGCCGCAGCACTATGCCGCCCCCCTGGTGGCCAAAGGCTTATTGCGGGCCCTGATGCCGGATCGGGTCAGCTATCGCACCCCCTTCAATCTGATCCTGCGTCACAATACGACGCGCAGCCCGCTGGTCAAAGCGTTCGCCCAGGCCCTGGGGGTAGATCTCAAGGCGCCGCTGCAGAGGTAGGCCGGGACTGAAGGGCACCGTGCTCGTGGCTTCGCGAACCCGCTTGCCCAACACCCGTTCATGCACCTCGTTGTTGAGCAGCACACTTTCGATCACCTGCCGAAAGCCGGGCTCGTCGGACAATGGGCCCTTGAGTGCCACCAGAGCATCGCGCAGCGCCATCAACTTGCTCAAAGGCAGCGCCGAGTTAGACACGACGCCGTTGCCAGGACTTGCACCCAGCGTGCCGGGAATGTTCGCCTCGATGGCGCAAGGCAAGGACGGGGCGCAATCTTCATTGGACATGACGGCTGCTCTACAGAAAGTGTGCACTGTGCAGGGAGAACTCAAGGTAAAAAACTCGACTTTTTTAGTCTAAAGCAGGCGTGGCCGGGTACTAGTTATGAGCGGATTTTAATAGCCGTCATATTTACGGATATATACGTAGGAGCTTTCCAGAAATCCTCTTTGATTGTAGGTAGACAACCCTTGATCAACAGGAATCCCCATCAGCAAGCGCAGGGCGTTTCAGCAGGGATGAAGAGTTATCAGCACGTTACTCCAGCAGGCGCACAAACCCCGGCCGCAAACCGAATACTTCGACGCCTTCCGGGGTCGCTTGGCCGGTGCTGACCGTCACTCGCTTGACCGCCTGATCCAGCGCCTCACGGTATTCCACCAGCAGACCGTTATCGACATGCTGGAGTGCCGCGGGCGGTAGCACGATCGCCTGGTCGTTGCGATAGGTGATGATGGTCAGCCGGGCACTCATACCCAGTCGGACCCGTTGCAACTGCTCCTTGCTCAGTTTCGGTACCGAGAGCGTCACCGGGAACTGCGCGCTACCGCCGGGCGCGTCGCTGGGCAACGCCAGGCTGCTGACAATGTCGACGGCGCCATCGAGGCGCACACCGTCGAAACCATCCCCCAGGATCTCGACGCCCTGGCCTTGATGCAGTTGGTTGATGTCCAGCTCCGAGACCTTGCTGACGATCTTCAACTGTTCGATATTGGCCAGGCCGAACAGCACCTGTCCCTGGGTGACCCGGCTGCCGTTCTGCACCGGCCCGGAGCTGGTAGCTGTCGAGCCTTGCGGGCTAGTCGCCCCTGGGGCCGGCACGACAATGCCGGCAAACGGCGCCAACACATTCTTGCCCTCAAGCAGAGTACGCAAGGCTTCGTACTTGACCGTGGCATTGGTCAGTTCCATATCGGCGATCTGGCGATATTCGCCCTTGCCCTGGTCCAGCGCCTGTTGCAGATCACCCCGGGCCGCCACCAGGTCCAGGCGCTGGGTTTGCAGTTGCTGCTGCAGATCATCCAACTCGCTGCGCGCGATGATGCCGCGCTGGAACAGGGTCTGGCTTTCACGCAGCTTGCGCTCGTTGTTGCCGACGGACATTTCCACGGCTCTGAGCGAACGCCGGGAGCGGGCGACCTGCTGGCTGTTGCTCCAGTCTTGCAGTTCCTGGACCGCGCGGCGCGCCTTGAGCTGGGCGGACAAGGCGTCGCGCAGCTGGATTTCCAGCTGCGCCGGGTCCATCTGCAGCAGTGTCTGTCCGGACTCAACCCGCTGCCCCTGTTCCACCAGCACAGCGCGAACATTGCCGTCGAAGGGCGCCGTCAGGGTGATGGTCTGCTGCGGCTCGATCTTGCCCACCAGGCCGATCCGATGGATGAGCGGGGCGGTCTGAACAGGTATCCACTGGCCGCTCTTCGGCTGATCGGCAGCGGGGGCGCGGTAGCCGATCACCGCGGCGGCGGCCACCAGCAGCAACCCCAGTGCGCCGCCTTGCAGCCAGCGTTTACGACGGTTGGTTCTATCAGTAGTCATTAAGCGCAATGTCCCAGCTCTCCAGAGTCATGCCCAGAGTCAGATCCAACTGGGTCTGGGCGTTCAGATAGGCAATCAGGGCGTTGAGTCGGGCGTTTTCGGCGTTACGCAAATCACCTTCGTAGCTCAGGACCTGGAAATTGCTGGAGCGCCCGGCACTGAGTTTTTCTCGCTCGATATCCAGCTTGCGCCGGGACAGATCGACGGCGCGCTGGGCAATCTCGTATTGCCGCCAGCGGGTGCCCAGGTCGCGCACCACATCATTGACGTTGCGCTCCAGCGCCTGCTTGGCATCGGCAAGGATGATCTGCTGATTCTCGACATCGACCCGGGCATGCACTTCGGCCTGCCGTGTACTGAGGTCGCCAATGGGGATCTGCACCTGCACACCGGCGTAGCTGTCCCAACGGCGGCTGCCCACGTTGCCGGCGTCATTGTCGGTGCGATCGCGAATCTGGTTGGCCCCTGCGACCAGCGACACATCCCAACGACTCTGGTCCTTGGCAATCACCAGGTTAAGGTCGGCCTGTTGGCTGCCGAGCAAGGACGCCAGGTAATCCGGCTGCTGGACCTGGGCCACGCGAAAGGCGTCCTGCTTGTCGATGTTGACCCGGTTGGCTTCCAGCGCCTCGGTGGCGTGGATCGGCGTGGACAGGTCGAGAGCCAGCAGGCGCAACAGCGACAGGCGATTGATATCCACCTGGTTGCGGGCTTCTTCGACGCCCAGTTCCTGGGTGGCGATATCGGCTTCGGTCTGGACGATTTCGAACTCGGCCATGCGTCCCGCGGCGATCAGCGCCTTGTTCACCTCCAACAGGGCGCGGGCGCGCTTGAGCGCGTCCTGGGTAATGGTCAGTTGCTCCTGGGACCTGAGCATTTCCCGGTAGGCGGTGACGATGTCGCTGATGGTCTGCGCAACGCTGGACTTGAGGCTCAGGCGGTTGATCTGCTCGGCAATCCGCGCCACGCGCAGTGGCGCGGTGGTCACATCCCAGCCGGCGCCACGCAACAGCGGCTGGATGATCGCCAGGTCGAGGCCGTCGCTGCGATAACGCCCGGCGAGATCGGCATTGCTCAGTTGTCGGGTCCAGGCCATGCTCAGGCGGGTGCCGTATTCGCTGAGCAGGCTGGTGGTCGGCGCGACAGTGGCATTGCGTGAGCTGTCCTTGGAGCCTCGGTTGGCCTGATAGGTGCCGCTGATCAACAGCTTGGGATTGAAGACATCTTCGGAGACCCGTAGGTCGAACTTTTGCGCGATCCGTTGCAGATAGGCGCTGCGAATCCCGCGGTTGTTGCGCAACCCCAGGTACACCGCGTCCCCCAGGGTCAGGTCGGTGTTCTGCTGGCTCAACAGGACAGCGCGGGCCTGATTGCTACGCAGGCTCGGGGCCGACGGCTGACCGAGCAGATTGTCGGCGGCCAACGCCGGGGCGCTCGACAGGCAGAGCAGCAGCGCCATCCATGGCCGGGGTCTATTCATCGCGCAGGGCCTCCACCGGTTGCAGTCGAGAGGCTGAAATGGCCGGGTAAAGGCCGAAAAACAGACCCACCAGCAGGGTGCTACCGACCCCCAATGGCAGCGATAGCAGCGCCAGGGAAAACTCCCAGCCGGACATCCGCGCATACAGGTAGGCCGCGGACATGCCCAGCAGCGCACCGGATAACGCGCCAACGGCGGTCAGAGTGACTGCCTCCAACAGAAACAGGTTGCGGATATCCTTGCGCCGCGCCCCCAGCGCCATGCGCACACCGATCTCCCGGCGGCGCTCGGAGACGTTCATCAGCATCACATTCATCACCCCGACACCGCCGCCGACCAGGGAGATACCGCCCAGGGCCATCAGCAGGTAACCAAAGGTCCGACTTTGCCGGGTCATGCCGTCGATCATCTGTTGCGGCACCTGAACCTCGACGGCCCGGCCCCTGAGGGTCTGCTTCAAGGCCAGGGTCAAGGCCTCGGCGAGCTGATTGGTGTCCTGGCCAGGGGCAACCCGGACGATGAGGTTGCTGATCTGCGGGTCGTTCATGATCCGTCGCAGGCCCTCAAGGGGTAGAAACAGCGAGTCGTCGACCTGCACCGGAATCAGGATGGCCGGCGACTGGCTACGGGCGATGCCAATCACCTGGAACAGGTAGTCGTTGATACGGATGCGTTCGCCCAGGCGTAGCGGATCACCGGGTTTGCTCAATGCCTGGGCGATCTTGTGCCCGACCACGACATAGGTTTCGTCGTAATCGAAGTTGGAGATAAAACGCCCTTCATCCAGTTGCAGGCGCATGGCCCCCATCAATTGATCGGTGCTCCCCACCAGATTGGCGTTGCTGGCGCGACCGTGAAACACCACCGCGCTGCTGGACAGGGTAATGGGCGCGATGTACAGCAGGCCCGGCAGCGCCTTGCTCAACGACAGCCCATCGAGGGTCGCCGGCATCGGCGTGCGCATATCGGCATTGCCGGGAAACTGCACCGACAGCGTGTCGGTGCCCATGTCCTTGAAGATCGCCGAGGCTTCCTGGGCGGCGTTATGGCCGATATTGATCAGGGCGATGACCGATGAACTGCCGATGACAATCCCCAGCAAGGCCAGGATCGAGCGTTTACCCAGCGTCCTCAGGCTGACAAAGGCTTCGTGGAACAACTGGCTGGCACTTTGTTCGACCTGCACGCTCATGCCAGGCAGGCCTCGAGTATCACGCCGTTATGCACCCGGATCTGCCGGTTCAGGCGCTGGGCGATTTGCGGGTCGTGGGTGACGATGATCAGCGTGACCTGGCGAACCCGATTGAGCTCCAGTAACAGGTCCATGATTTCCCGGGCGGTGCTGCTGTCGAGGTTGCCGGTGGGTTCGTCGGCGAGGATCACCGAAGGTTCGCCCACTAGCGCCCGGGCAATCGCCACCCGTTGGCGCTGGCCTCCGGAGAGGTCGGCGGGGCGATGGTGCGCGCGTTGTTCCAGGCCGACCTGTTCGAGCATGGCCATGGCCCGCGTCAGCGATTCCCCGCGAGGGATACCGCGATAACTCAAGGGCAGGGCAACATTGTCCAGGGCGCTGAGACGTGCCAGCAGGTTGAAGCTCTGGAAAACGAAACCGATCTGCTGGTTGCGAATCGCCGCCAACTGATCGGGGCTGGAGCGAAAGATGTCGTGGCCGGCAAAACGATAGTGGCCGTCGTCCGGCAAGTCGAGCAGGCCGAGGATATTGAGCAGGGTGCTTTTACCCGAACCGGAAGCGCCGAGAATGGCGCAGCTTTCACCGGCCTCGATGGACAGCGAGACATTGTCGAGAATAGTGAGTGTTTGCTCGGCGAGACGATAACGCTTGCCGATGCCTTGCAAGGAGATGAAGCCTTCGTGAGCAATTGTGTCTGTCATCGCTGATCGCGCCGGCCGGCTCGACCTGACAGGAGCCACCGGCCCCGGGCGTTTTATGGAACGCTCAGGCGGTTCTCGGAGCAGGGGCGAGCACAGGGTTTATTTTCTTATTTTAAATAATTGTTTGAATAGTAGCCGCGATCTTGGGCCGGCGCTAGCTGTCTACTTCAAGGAAAACCAAGGCCTTTCAAGATGGGCTTTGTGACAACTGGATACATTTTTAAGAGCAAACAGAATGGTTTTCAAACACCCGATAACCGAGGCTACCCGGCGTAGAGGCTTGCTTTCAAAGGCTTTCACAGGTATAAAAAATCAAATTTATTTTTAAAACGCTGTTCATTCGGTCAAATTTTCATCCTGCAAAGGCTCCTCACATATGGTCGCAAAAAAACTCAGTGCCCCCAATGTCACCAAGACCCGACTGCTGGATGCCACGGAGGCACTGTTTATCAAATACGGCTACGACGCCGTGTTATTGCGCCAGATCACCGAACGCGCCCAGGTCAACCTGGCCGCGGTGAACTACCACTTCGGGGACAAGGATTCCCTGATGACCGCCTTGCTTATGCAGCGCCTGGGGCCGCTCAACGAACAGCGCCTGGAGTTGCTGGCCAAATGCGAAGAGCAAGCGGACGGCCCGCTGGACTGCGAGACCCTGCTGGGGGTCCTGTTCGCCCCGGCCATGGGCCTGGAGCGCAGCGGCGACGGCGATGAAAGCCGGTCCTTCATCCGCTTCCTGGGACGGGTCTACAGCGACACCTCGCCCTTTATCCAGGAATACCTCAAGGAACATTACCAGCCGGTTTTCGAGCGTTTCTTCAACGCCTTCGCCCTGGCGCTGCCGGATATGCCGCGCAATGAAGTCGGGGTGCGCCTGCAATTCGCCCTCAAGGCCATTTCCGGAGTGATTGCCGGTACCGAACTGCGTTTCCTGATGCAGGCCATGAGCCTGGGGCGCCCGGCCACGGATGCCGAAGTCATGGCCAAGCTGATCAGCCTGGTCTCGGCGGCCATCCACGCCCCGATGCAGGACCGCGAGGCCGAGCAGGCGCTGGAGCGCGTGCTGCAGACCCAGCGCTCGATTCGCCAACATGCCGTACCGGTGACGGCCAAGCGTTCCGTCTAGGAGCCGACTTGCCGGCGATGGCGGCTGGCTATTCAACACAAGGCATACCGGCCCCATCGCTGGCAAGCCAGGCTCCAGGTCCTGTGGGCCTCACAAGGCCGCCGATGATCAGGTCACAACGCACAATCGCCAATCTTGGCTAGAGTGAAACTGACGGCAATCATGCCGCCAGCGTGATCGCTTCAGCTTTTTGTTCCAAAGTCCCGGCACCTGACCGGGACCTTCACCTGATCGGGAGTACACGATGGATCTCAACCGTCGTCAGTTCTTCAAGGTCGCCGCCATCGGCCTTGGAGGCTCGAGCCTGGCCGCGCTGGGCATGGCCCCGGCGCCGGCCTTCGCCGAGCAAGTGCGCCACTTCAAACTCGCCCATACCCATGAAACCCGCAACACCTGCCCGTATTGCTCGGTCGGTTGCGGGCTGATCATGTACAGCCAGGGTGATACCGCCAAGAACGTGGCCCAGAACATCATCCATATCGAGGGTGATGCCGACCATCCGGTCAATCGCGGCACGCTGTGCCCCAAAGGGGCCGGCCTGCTGGACTTCATCCACAGTCCCGACCGCCTCAAGTATCCGCAGGTGCGCAAGCCGGGCAGCCAGGAATGGACCCGGATTTCCTGGGATGAAGCCCTGGACCGCGTCAGCGACCTGCTCAAGGCCGACCGTGATGCCAACTTCATCGAGAAAAACGCCCAGGGGCAGACGGTCAACCGCTGGCTGAGCACCGGCTTTCTCGCCGCCTCGGCGGCGTCCAATGAAGCCGGTTACCTGACCCACAAGGTCATTCGCAGTCTGGGCATGCTGGGGTTCGACAACCAGGCGCGTGTCTGACACGGCCCGACGGTGGCAAGTCTTGCCCCGACGTACGGCCGTGGAGCCATGACCAACACCTGGACCGATATCGCCAACGCGAATCTGATCCTGGTGATGGGTGGCAATGCCGCTGAAGCGCATCCGTGCGGCTTCAAATGGGTGACCGAAGCCAAGGCCCACAACCAGGCTCGGCTGATCGTGGTCGATCCGCGTTTTACCCGGACCGCCTCGGTGGCCGACTACTACGCGCCGATCCGCACCGGCAGCGATATCGCCTTCATGGGCGGGCTGATCAACTTCCTCCTGAGCGAGGACAAGATCCAGCACGAATACGTGCGCAACTACACCGATGTATCGTTTATCGTCAAAGCCGGCTTCGGCTTCGAGGACGGGCTGTTCAGCGGCTACGATGCGGCCAGCCGCACCTATACCGACAAGTCCTCCTGGGGTTACGAACTGGGCGAGGATGGCTTCGCCAAGGTCGACCCGAGCCTGCAACACGAGCGCTGCGTCTACCAGTTGATGAAACGGCATTACAGCCGCTACACCCTGGAACTGTCGAGCCAGACCTGCGGCATGCCCCAGGACGCCATGCGCAAGATCTGGGACGAGATCGCCACCTGCTCGCAACCGGGCAAGACCATGACGATTCTCTATGCCCTGGGCTGGACCCAGCACTCCATCGGCTCGCAGATCATTCGCAGCGCCGCCATGGTCCAGCTGTTGCTGGGCAACGTCGGCATGCCCGGCGGCGGGGTCAATGCCTTGCGCGGCCACTCGAATATCCAGGGACTGACCGATCTCGGGCTGTTGTCCAACTCGCTGCCCGGCTACCTGACCCTGGCCTCCGATGCCGAACAGGACTACGACACCTACATCGCCAAGCGCGCCCTCAAACCCTTGCGTCCCGGCCAGTTGTCCTACTGGCAGAACTACGGCAAGTTCCATGTCAGCCTGATGAAGGCCTGGTACGGCGCCAATGCCACCGCCGAAAACCACTGGGGCTACGACTGGCTGCCCAAGCTCGACAACCCCGGCTACGACATCCTGCGCATGTTCGACCGGATGGGGCACGGACTGGTCAATGGCTATATCTGCCAGGGCTTCAACCCGATTGCCGCGTTGCCCGACAAGAACCGGGTGACCGCGGCGCTGGGCAAGCTCAAGTGGTTGGTGGTGATGGACCCGCTGGCCACCGAAACCTCGGAGTTCTGGCGCAATGCCGGGCCTTACAACGATGTCGACACCGGCAGTATCCAGACCGAGGTCATTCGTTTTCCCACCACTTGCTTCGCCGAGGAAGACGGCTCGTTGACCAACAGCAGTCGCTGGCTGCAATGGCACTGGAAAGGCGCCGAGGGGCCTGGAGAAGCCCGCACCGATGTGAAGATCATGAGCGAATTGTTCCTGCGTCTTCGCAAACGTTATCAGGCCGATGGCGGCGCTTTCGCCGAGCCGATCCTCAAGCTGAGCTGGCCCTACAAGATCGCCGCTGAACCCTCGCCGGAAGAACTGGCCCGGGAAATCAACGGCTACGCCAGCGCGGACTTCACCGACACCGGCGGCAGCGCGATCAAGGCTGGCCAACAACTGGCCGGATTCGCCCAGCTCAAGGACGATGGCAGCACCGCTTCGGGCTGCTGGATCTTCTGCGGCAGCTGGACCGAGCAGGGCAACCAGATGGCCCGGCGCGACAACAGCGATCCCTACGGAATGAAACAGCACCTGGGTTGGGCCTGGGCCTGGCCGATGAACCGGCGCATTCTCTACAACCGCGCGTCCGCCGACATCCAGGGCAAGCCCTGGTCGCCGGAAAAACGCCTGGTGTGGTGGAACGGCAAGGTCTGGAGCGGCACCGATGTGCCTGACTACAAGCCCGATGTACCGCCGGAAGCCGGGATGAATCCGTTCATCATGAACCCCGAGGGCGTGGCGCGGTTCTTTGCCGTCGACAAGATGGCCGAAGGGCCGTTCCCGGAACACTACGAGCCGTTCGAAACCCCCATCGGCATCAACCCGCTGCACCCGGATAACAAAAAGGTCACCAGCAGTCCGGCGGCGCGGATCTTCGATTCGGTCTGGGACACCCTGGGGGTGGCGAAGGACTTCCCCTATGCGGCCACCACTTACCGGCTGACCGAGCATTTCCACTTCTGGAGCAAGCATTGCAAGCTCAATGCCATTGCCCAGCCCGAGCAGTTCGTCGAGATCGGCGAGGTGCTGGCCAAGGAGAAAGGCATCGCTGCCGGCGACCGGGTGCGGGTCAGTTCCAAGCGCGGCCATATCGAGGCGGTGGCGGTGGTGACCAAGCGGATTCGGCCGCTGCAGGTCAACAACCAGGTCGTGCACCATATCGGCATCCCGCTGCATTGGGGATTCACCGGGGTGGCGCGGCACGGCTACCTGACCAACACCCTGGTGCCGTTCCTCGGCGACGGTAATTCGCAGACCCCGGAATCCAAGTCGTTCCTGGTCAACGTGGAGAAAATCTGATGGCCAGCCAAGACATCATTGCCCGTTCGGCGACTACCACCTTGCCGCCCTCGGTACGCCAGCAGGAAGAAGTGGCCAAACTGATCGACACCACCAAGTGCATCGGCTGCAAGGCCTGCCAGGTAGCCTGTTCGGAATGGAACGAACTGCGCGACGAGGTTGGCCATAACCACGGCACCTACGACAACCCCCAGGACCTGAGTGCCGAAAGCTGGACCCTGATGCGCTTCACCGAGCATGAAACCGCCGCCGGCAACCTGGAGTGGCTGATCCGCAAGGACGGCTGCATGCACTGCGCCGATCCCGGTTGCCTGAAGGCCTGCCCCAGTCCGGGGGCGATCATCAAGCACGCCAATGGCATCGTCGATTTCGACCAGGACCATTGCATCGGTTGCGGCTACTGCATCACCGGCTGTCCCTTCGACATACCGCGGATCTCGCAGAAGGACCACAAGGCCTACAAGTGCACGCTGTGTTCTGACCGGGTGGCGGTGGGGCTGGAGCCGGCCTGTGTAAAAACCTGCCCGACCGGGGCGATTGTCTTCGGTAGCAAGGAAGACATGAAGGAGCACGCCGCCGAGCGCATCGTCGATCTCAAGTCCCGCGGCTTCGACCAGGCCGGCTTGTACGACCCGGCCGGTGTCGGCGGTACCCATGTGATGTACGTGCTGCACCACGCCGACCAGCCATCGCTGTACGCCGGTCTGCCGAACCAGCCGAGCATCAGTCCCTTTGTCGAATTGTGGAAAGGCATCAGCAAGCCCCTCGGTCTGCTGGCGATGGGCGCGGCGGTGCTGGCGGGTTTCTTCCACTACGTGCGCATCGGCCCGCAACGGGTGGAGGAGGACGAGCATCCGGCGCCCCCGGACAACAGCGTCCACCAGGTCGATCCCAGTGTGCATGTCTTTGATCCGAAAACCGGTGAGGAGCCACGGCCATGAGCGACAAGCCGATCCTGCGTTATACCGCCAACCAGCGCAGCAACCACTGGCTGGTGGCGATCCTGTTCTTTATGGCCGGTCTGTCGGGGCTGGCGTTGTTTCACCCGTCGTTGTTCTGGCTCAGCCAACTGTTCGGCGGCGGTCCCTGGACCCGTATCCTGCATCCATTCATGGGCCTGCTGATGTTCGTGCTGTTCCTCGGGCTGGTGATCCACTTCTGGCGGGCCAACGTCTTTATCGCCAACGATCGCCTGTGGCTCAAGCGGGTGGACCGGGTGATGCGCAACGAGGAGGAGGGCGTTCCGCCGATCGGCAAGTACAACCCCGGGCAGAAGCTGCTGTTCTGGACGCTGCTGGCGTGCATGCTGGTCTTGCTGTTCAGCGGGGTGGTGATCTGGCGGGCGTATTTCAGCCAGTACTTCGGCATCGGCAGCATTCGCCTGGCGGTGTTGCTCCATGCCCTGGCGGCGTTTGTGCTGGTGTTGAGCATCATCGTGCATATTTATGCCGGTATCTGGATCAAGGGTTCGCTCGGGGCCATGCTGCATGGCTGGGTCAGCCGCGCCTGGGCGCGCAAGCACCATGCGTTGTGGTACCGCGAAGTGACCCGGAACGAGGCCTCGACCGCCGAGCCACCGAAAAAGGGATAAACGCTTGAACACGATATTGGAACCTGGACAGATCGAGGCTTCGGCCAGTTCGCCACCGTTTCTGCACCTGCCACCCTCGACGCTGTTCGCCTTGCGCGCGGCCCGGCTGGAACAGTTGGCGGTGGGGCACCCGTTGGCCGAGTACATCGGCTTGGTGGCCGGGCTTTGCCGAGTGCAGCAGCAACTGCTGGACCAGCCGCCGACCGCCACGCTTCCGGACCTTGAGCGCCAGCGGCTGTGCCTGGAACACGGCCTGCCACCGCTGACCGCCGACAGCCTGGTACGCGAAGATCTTTGGCTGCCTTGGCTCGACGCCTTGCTCGCGAGCTACACGAGCACGACGCCCGCTGTGCGACAGGCCATCAGCACTTTGCAGGACAGCCGAGCCGGACAGCGCAAGGTCTGGGCACTGGCGTTGCTCGGGGGCGAGTACGCCGGTTTGCCTGCAGCACTGGTGCCGTTTCTCGGCGCCGCCTTGCAGGTGGCCTGGAGCCATTGGTTACTGAGCGTGCCGAACCTTGCGCTGAAGCCTTGCGAGAGCCTGAGCCAATGCCCGGCCTGTGGTTCGCCGGCGATGGCCGGGGTGATCCGGCACCGGGGTAAGTTCAACGGCCTGCGTTACCTGGTGTGTTCGTTGTGCGCCTGCGAATGGCATGTGGTGCGGGTCAAATGCATCTATTGCGAACAGAGCAAGGGGCTCAAATACTTGAGCCTGGGAGATGACGGCCATGCGGCTGGACATGCGCCGTTGCGGGCGGAAATCTGCCCTGGCTGCAACAGCTATCTCAAGCTGCTGTATTTGGAAGAGGACGCCGAAGCCGAGGCGCTGTCGGCTGATATCACCAGCCTGGCGCTGGATATTCGCCTGGATCAGGAAGGTTACCTGCGTCAGGCACCGAACCTGTTGCTGGCACCTGGCGGCGATTGAACCGTCATCATTTCTCCCCTTGTAGGAGCGAGCTTGCTCGCGATGAACGTCAACGATAACACGGGAAACCTGATGCCCCGCGGTGCCTGGGCTACCATCGCGAGCAAGCTCGCTCCTACAGAGGGCGGCGGCGTAGGTCAGAGATAGGCGTCTACACTCAGGTTTCCGCATCGCGCCTTCAGGAAACCGCTGATGTCCTCGAACCTTGCCGCTGTCCCGCCACGCCTGCCTTCCATCGATAGCCTGTTGCGTGACCCCGCCTGCCAGCCTCTGTTCGAGCGTTACGGTCGCGATGCCTTGCTGGCGGCCCTGCGGAATCTGCTCGATGAACTACGCGAACCGGCCCGTTCGGGCCAACTCAGCGCCGCCGAACTGACCCTGCCAGTCCTCGCGGGCAGGGCCGGCGAGCGCCTGTTCAACCAGCACCGCAGCCGTGTGCAACGGCTGTTCAACCTGACCGGCACGGTGCTGCACACCAACCTCGGCCGGGCGCTGCTACCCGAAGAAGCCATAGACGCCATGCAAATCGCCGCCCGTTACCCGCTCAACCTCGAATTCGACCTGCACAGCGGCAAGCGCGGCGACCGTGACGACCTGATCGAGGGCCTGATTCGCGAACTGACCGGCGCCGAAGCCGTCACCGTGGTCAACAACAATGCCGCCGCCGTGCTGCTGGCCCTCAACAGCCTCGGGCAACGCAAGGAAGGCATTATCTCCCGCGGCGAATTGATCGAGATCGGCGGGGCCTTTCGGATTCCCGACATCATGGCCCGCGCCGGTGTCCGCCTGCATGAAGTGGGCACCACCAATCGCACCCATGCCCGTGACTACGAAGCCGCCATCGGTCCGCGCAGTGGCCTGTTGATGCGCGTGCACGCCAGCAACTACAACATCCAGGGTTTCACCGCCCAGGTAGCCACCGCCGAGTTGGCCCGGATTGCCCATCGGCATGGCTTGCCGTTGCTCGAGGACCTGGGCAGCGGCAGCCTGCTGGACCTCACTCGCTGGGGCCTGCCCGCCGAACCCACGGTGCGTCAGGCGCTGGAAGACGGAGCCGATATTGTCACCTTCAGCGGCGACAAGTTGCTCGGCGGACCCCAGGCCGGGTTGATTGTCGGGCGCAAGGAACTGATCGCCAAGATCAAGAAGAATCCGCTGAAACGGGCGCTGCGGGTCGACAAGTTGACCCTTGCCGCGCTGGAGGCGGTGCTGGGGTTGTACCGTAACCCGGATCGATTGGCTGAGCGCTTGCCCAGTTTGCGTCTGCTGACCCGGCCCCAGGCCGAGATACTTGCCCAGGCTGAACGTCTGCGTCCGCTGTTGGCCGGGGTATTGGGGGAGGGCTGGAGCGTCACGGCGATGCCGGCGCTGGGTATGATCGGCAGCGGCAGCCAACCGGTGGCGCGGCTGCCCAGCGCGGCCTTGTGCCTGCGAGCCAATACTTCGAAACGCCTGCGCGGACGCAGTTTGCATGGGCTGGAGGCAGCGTTGCGGGGCTTGCCGATTCCGGTGTTGGGGCGTATCGATGACGACGCCTTGTGGCTGGATCTGCGTCAGCTGGATGATGAGGCGGTCTGGGTGGCGCAGCTTGCGGGGTTGAGCCTTGAGAACGCGTCATCGTTCATCGCGAGCAAGCTTGCTCCTACGAAAAGCGGGGCGGGGACTCCTGAGAGCGGGCCGCAGGGGAGTCAGGCGGGGTGATCGTCGGCACGGCGGGACATATCGACCATGGCAAGACGAGCCTGCTCCAGGCGCTGACCGGCCAGGCCGGCGACAAGCGCCGGGAGGAGCGTGAGCGCGGTATCACCATCGACCTGGGTTACCTCTATGCGCCACTGGAGCACGGCGCCGCGCTTACCGGCTTTATCGATGTGCCCGGCCATGAGCGGTTTATCCATAACATGCTGGCCGGTGCCCAGGGAATCGACCTGGTGCTGTTGGTGGTGGCCGCCGATGACGGAGTGATGCCCCAGACCCGCGAGCACCTGGCGATCGTCCAATTGCTGGGTATACCCCGGGCATTGGTGGCCATCAGCAAATGCGACCGGGTGGACCCGGCGCGCAGAGCTCAGGTGCACGCCGAGATTCAGGCGTTGTTGGCATCCGGGCCTTATGCGCAGGCGCCGCGTGTCGAGGTTTCCAGTGTCAGCGGCGAAGGCATCGAAACACTGCGCCTGGCTTTGCTCCAGGCTCAAGGCGAAGTTCGCCAGCGTAGTGACGAAGGCGGCTTTCGCCTGGCGATCGACCGGGCCTTCAATGTGCCGGGCAGTGGCATTGTGGTCACGGGCACGGCCTTGTCCGGTCATGTCGGTACGGGCGACGTCCTGGCGTTGGGCCCCGCCGGCAAAACCGTGCGGGTTCGCGGCCTGCACGCGCAGAACCAGCCGGGGAGCGAGGCCTTTGCCGGGCAACGGGTAGCGCTGAACCTGAGTGCCGAGCGCCTGGTGCTCGAGCAGATTCATCGCGGCCACTGGTTACAGGCCGAGTGGCTGCATGCGCCGACCCAGCGAGTGGACATCGAGCTGCAACTGCTCGCCAGTGAAACCCGCCGGTTCGAACACTTCAGCCCGGTCCATATTCATTTGGGCACCCAGGATGTGCCGGGGCGGGTGGCCTTGCTCGATGTCACGCAACTGGCGCCGGGAGGACGGGCCTTTGCCCAATTGTTGACCCAGGCGCCCTTGCAGGCGGTGCATGGCGATCGTCTGGTGCTGCGCGATCAAAGCGCACAACGAACCCTCGGCGGCGGTCGGGTGCTGGATCCCTTTGCGCCGACTCGCCAGCGGCGCAGTTCCGAGCGCCTGGCGCAGTTACAGGCCTTGGCGCAGGCGCAGAGCCTGGAGGCGGTGTTGCCGACATTGCTCGCCGGCAGCGCTGGCGGTCTTGATCCACAACGGCTGGAGCGCCAGTTCAATCGACCGCGCGACAACTGGAAGCTGCCTGCCGATATCAGTGTGATCTCCACGCGACAAGGCTCGCGGCTGTTCAGCAGTGCCGGTTGGCAAGCCCAGAAGGATGCCTTGCTCGCGCAACTGGCGCGCTTTCACAGCCTGGAGCCCGATCAACTGGGGCCGGACCGTGACCGTTTGCGACGCTTTGCCGCCTTGGCACTGGAGCGGCCGGTATTTATCAGCCTGCTGGACGCCTTGCTCGACAACGCCACGATTGTCGCGAGCGGACCCTGGCTGCATTTGCCTGACCATCAGGTACGTTTGAGCGAAGACGACGAGGGTTTATGGCAACAGCTTCAACCGCTGCTGGAGCAGGGCGCAATCGATCCTCCGTGGGTACGCGCCCTGGCGTTGTCGACCGGGCAGGATGAAGACGCCGTACGCTTGCTGTTGCGCAAACTGGCCAGGCTGGGGCAGGTGTACCAAGTGGTGCACGACCGTTTTTACACGGAAGCGGCAGTCCGGCAATTGGCGGCTATGCTGGTGCAATTGGCGGCGGATAATCCGACGGTACAGGTGATCGCCTTTCGTGATCGGCTGGGCTTGGGGCGTAAACGCTGCATACAGATATTGGAGTTTTTCGATCGTATCGGCCTGACCCGGCGTGTTGGCAACTTGCGCTTCATTCGTGCCGATAGCGCGCTGGCGAACCCGCGGAACTGAGCACACCACCCCCCCTGTAGGAGCTGGCTTGCCAGCGATAGCGATGTAACATTCACCACCGTCATCGCTGGCAAGCCAGCTCCACATTAGGGGGTCGGCGTTTTCATAAAGATTTCATGGTCGCAAGATCAATGGAAGGCAATCGCGCCCGGTGGCGCGGCCGGGCTTCAAACCCGGTTGGGGACGGCATCCGTTCCCGGGCAGGTTCGACTCCGGCTGCCTTCCGCCAATTCTTTCACTTGTTGTCCGAGCCGCGTCATACTCCGGGTAGACGACTCTACCGACAACCCCCAGCAGGACGGACTCGCCCATCGACAGGCCCTCTCTCAACGCACAGCAACTGGTTGCCGCCTTGAACCTGGAACCTCATGTGGAAGGCGGCTACTACCGGCGAACCTTTCAGGCCGATGATCGAGCCATGCTCGCCACCGCCGGCGGCGAGCGCTACCTGCTGACCTCCATCTATTACCTGCTGACCGAAACCGCTCCCATCGGCCATTTTCACCTGAATCGCGCCGATATCCTGCACTACTACCATCTGGGCGATGCCATCGAGTACAGCCTCGTTTTTCCGGATGGCACTTTGCAAACCGTGATCATGGGCAACGACGTCCGCGCCGGCCAATGCCTGCAACTGCATGTTCCTGGCGGTGTCTGGAAAGCCTCACGGCTGTTACCGGGATCCACGGCCTACGGGTTGATCAGCGAGGCCGTATTCCCCGGTTTCGACTTTGCCGACATGACCCTGGGTCGACAACAGGAGCTCGCCGCGCGTTTTCCCGAACATGCCCAGTTGTTTGAATCGTTGGCACACCCATGAACACCACATTCGGTTAGATCTGCAGCGACCGCCAAGCCGCTTCGGCCAGCTCAATCCGGAAGGTCGCGGGGCGACTCTGGACTCTGGCGCGGCAGCCGATGTGCCATTTTGTCGCACCACCCGCCACAGTGACGGTGGTACATTCTGCGCCCATGAAACCCATCCCGCCCCTTCGACCCTCCGGTCGCCGCCGCACCGGTGCCTGGCTCAGCCTGCTGGCCATGCTGCTGGTCTTTGCCGGCCCGCTGATCGGACAGGGACTAAGCCTGGCCCCCGGTGCCGGTCCGTCGAGCGAAGATATCTGCGGCGCGGTGCCCGGCCTGAGCGTGACCGCGCCGCGGGATTCCGGCTCGGCGGATCAGCACGGGACGATGCTCTGGGAGAAATGCGGTTATTGCTCGCTGCTGTTCCAGCACCCGGCCCTGAACGACTCCCATGCCCTGGCGCCTCGCCTGGCCCTGTCCCCGACCAGCTTTGCGCACAACCACTTCACCCCCGAGCAAGCCTCGGCCGCGGTTTTTCCGGGGGCCCGCTCGCGCGCACCGCCTCAGGCCAGCGCCTGATCCGCCGCACCGATCATTGTCGAGACGGCCTGCCGCCGATAAGCCCTGACGCCCGCTGAGGCGCGTCAATGGGCATTTATCCGCCAGCACAAGGCCGCGACATCGCTCCCTACGAAGGACTACAGAACATGAATGAATTGCTGACTCGCCGCCAGGTGGTTGCCGGCCTTGGCTTGCTCGGCCTCGGCGCGCTGACCGGCTGCGACAGCTCCAACGGCCTGTCGTACAAATACGGCAAGGACCTGAGCGACGAGATCCTCGGACGGACCTTCAAACTGAAGGACACTGCCGGCAACGTCAAAACGCTGTCCAGTTACCGCGGCATGATGCCAATGGTATTTTTCGGCTTCACCCAGTGCCCGGCCGTCTGTCCGACCGCGTTGGCCAGGGCGGTGCAGGCCAAGAAACTGATGGGGGTGGACGGTGACCGATTGCAGGTGATCTTCATCACCCTGGACCCGGAACGCGATACGCCCAAGGTGCTCGATGCCTATGTAAAGGCCTTCGACCCGAGCTTTGTCGCACTTTACGGCAGCCTGGAAGAAACCGCCGCCACCGCCAAGGAATTCAAGGTGTTCTACGAAAAGATCCCCAGCGGCTCGACCTACACACTGTCCCATTCGGCGACCAGTTTCGTCTATGACACGCGGGGCGTACTGCGCCTGGGGCTGTCGCCATCGCTGTCGGCCAAACAGTGCGCCGAGGATCTGCTCACGGTGATGGAAGTCTGCTGATGAATATTCGAGCTTATAAGGTTGCGACCATGAAACCCTTGAACGTCCTGATGTTTTCCCTGCTTGCGCTGCTGAGTGTCCCGAGCTTTGCCCAAACCAGCGTGGACGACGCCTGGGTGCGCGCCACCGTGCCCGGCCAACCGTCGACCGGGGCTTTTATGCGGATCACCTCCAGTGATGAAGCCAAGCTGCTGGAAGCGAAATCGCCGGTGGCCAAGATCGTGCAGATCCACCAGTCGAAGATGGACAACGACGTGATGAGCATGCAGCCGGTGGCGTTCGTGCCATTGCCGGCGGGCAAGACCGTGGCCATCGAGCCCGAGGGTTATCATGTGATGCTGATCGACTTGGTGGGGCAGGTAAAGGAGGGCGATGAAGTGCCGCTGACCCTGGTGGTGGAAAACGCCAAGGGCATCAAGGAGTCGATCGAGGTCAAAGCCCATGCACGGGCGTTGAACAGCATGGCCGATCACGGCGACATGCACTGAAGCCACGCGATTTAAAACTGTAGAAACTGGCTTGCCGGCGATAGCGTTTTTCAAGCGACAGCGATGTCGACCGGCAGATCGAATCGCCGGCAAGCCGGCTCCCACAATGACCGCGCAAGACCATTCTTGTTTAAGGCAAGACCCCGAGCAATCTCCAGATCCGCTGGATATCGGGGTCGGCCTTGATCAGTTCCCCAAGCAACTCCGGCAGCTCCATGTTCCCCCAATCCACCGCACGGTTGATCAGGTAGGGGACCGGGCTGTGGGGCTCGACCCGTTTCAGATAGTCGGAAATAACTTTTAACTGTCGATAGGCGGCCTGGCGTGACTCTGGCGCCGACAGCGGCAGCGGGGCCGTTGTGGTGGCAGGCTCCTCGATCGTCGGTTCAGCGGGCAGGCTGACTGGCACAGGCAACGGTTCCGGGTGCATGGCGATAAACTCCCGCAAGGCTTGAACGTGTAGATCCAGGATGTTTTGCAAGGCGGCAAGGCTCGGCGCGTCCTCACCCAGTTGGCTGTCACCCCAGCGGTTCAGTCGTTCGACACCCTGCAAACAGCCATTGAGCAACTGTAACCGCGCGTCGAGCTGATCCAGCGGAACCCGCAGCACCGCCTCGCGCCAGTCACGCAACAGGTCCTGCGACTCCTGCGCCAGGGCCTTTGCCTTGCGCTCCTCGCTCTTGTTCAGCCGCTGTTTCTGCGCCCGCATCCACTGTTCCAGCGTCAGGTTTTCGAAGCCGCGCGCCGCGGTGCCCAGCAAGGGCACACGGATATTCAGCAACAGGCTGTACTGGCGAACCAGCAAGGCCAGTGGCGATGCCAGCCAACTGGCGTCGTCACCCCGAGGGTAGAGTGCCAGGCCATAACGCTCACATAGCCCAACTACCAGTTCCAGCGCTACACACAAACCGGGCAATTGATAACGCTGCAACCAAGCCTCTCCTAGCCAGGTCGCCACCAGCAAGTCCTTGCTCTGCTGACTCAGCAGCTCGCTGGCCAGGTTTTCCACTGTCGACCAGTCCGCGCGTTTCAGGTCGGCCTGCCAGACCCCGGTGGGCAGGCTGCCATCGTCTTCGCGACGGGCCTCGCGCAATACGTCGATCTCGGGTGCCGAGCGCAAGCTGATACCGGCCTGATCGGCGCCGGGCAGGGGCTCGATCAGGCCCGGTAAACGCAGGCGCAGCTGATCGAGGGAGGGGGTGTCGATAGTCATTGTTGGCTCTCGGTACTGGCCACTGGCAACGGGAAGACCGACCCATAGGGCGAGGCCGGCACGCGCGTCGGCAGCGCGCTGAGGGTCAGCGGCTGCTTGCCTCCGACCGCCTTGAGCGACAGGCGTAGGAACATCAGCGCGTTGGCATTGCCCGGCAGTGGCGAGCGCAACGGTAGTTGCAGCGCCAGCGGCCGGTCACCCGCCTCCTGGGTCGCAAAGTGATTGCCGGCCTGGTTGGCGTGGATAAAGCGCAACAAGGCCCAGGTGCCTTCGTATGACCAACTGGCTTGCAAGTCGGCCACGGCCAGCGCCGGTTGTTTCGGATCGTCCTGTGGACGTTGGCTGCTGCCCTTGGCCCAGCGCAGAGCCAGGCGGACCGGTTCGCCGACGGTCCAATTGGCGTGGCTGAGATTTTCCGCCGGATAGCCGACTTCCCGTGGGCCGGTGGCCAGGTTCCAGTCAATCACCTGGTCGGCGCCACGTTCTTCCTCGCGGTCGGTGCGCCAACGCACCTCCAGGTCCAGACCCCGCACGCCATCCTTGTCACGCAGCAGCAACGGCCCGAGCCAGGCCCGGGCATTTTGCAGGTTGAACAGGAACTCGGCGGCCGCGGACGATTGTGGCGAACGGTTGTTCTCCAGGCCGCTGAAGGCGCTGGGTAGATTCTTGTCGATCAGGTCGAGGAACTCGCGGACCCGGTCGGGGTTGGCATCAACCGGTGTATCGTCGCCGCTGAAGGGGAAACGCCCGGCCAGGTAGGTACTGAAGTAATCGCCCAGGCGCTTCCAGGCCACCGCGGCAGTGTAATTCTGCAAATTGTCGCAGCGTTGCCGCGCCCGCTCATGGGCGCTGCGGGCAAGCAGGGCGATATTGCCTTGTCCCATCGGCAGGATCGAATCCGACAGGGTCTTGGCGCAGTTGCCCAGGTCCATGTCGTTGAAATCGCGCAGGACCATCTGCTGGTATTGCAACGGCGAGCTGGCCGGGTTCTGGTCGTTGTACTTCTTGAGTTCGGCACTCATGTCGACAAAGCTGTCGAGACTTCCATCGTCGCTGGCCGAGAGTCGATCACGTTGCTGATCGAGCCACTCGATAGCCGGACGCGCGGTGGCCAACGAATCGCCGATCAAGGTGAACTGCCGATTCAAGTCCAGTTTCAAGGCCTGCGGATCACTTTCCCGGAAGCTGCGCAGCGACAGGTTGCGGGTGCCGTCCCATTGGCTGAAGTCGATGGGCTGACGAAACAACGGCAGTGCATCGATCTCGGCGATGGCGCGATGCAGGTCGTTCAGCGCGCGGGTATTCAACTCCTGGCGCAGCGCTTCGGTCTGGCGCGTGTCGGCAATGTCGCTGAACACTTGCAGCACTTGCAGGGCCTTGTCGGCGGGCAGGTTGAAGGTCGTGCCGCGATCGACGCCCGCAGGCTTGCCGGTGCTCAGGCTGGAGACGTTGTTCAGGCTTTGCCACATGGCGGCGGCGGTCGCCGAGCGGGCGGCGCTGATCATGGCCTTGCGGTAGGGCGCCGGCAGTTCCGCCACGCTCTGTTGCAGCCAGAGCTGGTAGCTGTCGTGATAGTGCAGCGCCGCATCCAGTTTACCGCCGTCCAGCTCGCGCAACCCCTGGCCGCTCAGCGGTGGTGCATCGTCCTGGTTCAGGGCCATCTGACTGAAATCCTGGTGCAGCAGCGCCGCGACCACCTGTCCGAGCTTGTCGACGTTACTTTGCAGCTCCAGGGCACCGCCGCTCTGTTGCCGTAAAATGCCCTGTTCCTCGTCGCCCTGTTCCAGCCAGCGGTCGTGGAAGGTCCGTTTCGAGCTGTCGGCATAACGCTCGACCTGGTCGACGGCGCCGCTACCGATCAATGCACTTTGCCGGGCTTTTTCGAGCCCTTCCTGATAACCGGGCGCCAATTGCGCGCCGTTGCCCTGACTCCAGGCCGCATTGGTCAAGGCCAATAACTGGCGCAACCGGGCGATGGAGGCATCCAGCTCTTCAAGCTCGGCGAGGCTGTTGCGCTGGCCTCCCTGCAAGGCTCGCAATTGGCTGTTCAAGGCACCGGCAGTGGCGCTGAAGTCGGAACTGGCGAACAGGCTGTCGAGCCATAGGCTCATGGCATCGACGTAGCGCTTGGCAATCTGCGGCTTGAGCGGGTCCAGTTGCACGGGGCTGGCCAGCGGCACTTCTGTGGTGGCCAGCAGGTTGTTGTAGTCATCGCTCAGCGGCAGGCCCTTGGTCTGGAAATTGAATCCGAACAACTCGTTGGCCAGGGCGATGGTATCGTCCAGCGGGCGTTGGTCGCCTTGCAGGCTCTGGGCGAAGCGTTTGTTGTGCTGCTCCACCGCCAGGGCCTGGTCGAGCACCTGCATGGCTTGGCGATAGGCCTCTTCATTGTTGCTGCTGCCGGCCCTGGGGCGCGTCGCCACGCGAGGTGCAATCAGGGTATTGATCTCGTCCTGCAATTTGCCCTTGAGCGGCGAGAACAATTGCACCCGGGCCCGGACACGCAGCTCCTGCGCCAGTTGCTGGTCCAGCGAGGAGAGCCAGGAACCAGGCAGGAGCGAGGTGCGCATATGCCAACGTGGCGCGGCCTGGAGCAAGCGCCAGAAGCTGGCGATGCGTTCGCGCGCGGCATCGTCGTCGAGGGTCACCGGGTTATGCACCTGGTCATCGTGCAGCAGGCCGTTCAACTGCGTCGCGGCGTCGCTACGGCCGTGCCAGGTCCAGAGCATGCCGATCACCCAGACCAGGCCGATCACGCCCACGGCCAGGGCCACCAGTCGCTGCCAGCGTTGACGCAATTGCAGGATGCGCGTGATCGGCTGGGCCAGTCCTTGTTCGGCGATGATCCGTTGCCGCCACAGACGTGGTGTGAACAGCGGTGGTGCGAGGATCGGTGCCGAGCCCTCGGCAAAGGGCTCGTCATCGGCCGCCGGCGCGGCGGGACCCGCCTGGGCACTGAAATACAGGCCGCGCAAACGTGGCGCTTCACCCATGGCGTTGCCCTGGAATATCGGGTCACACAAGGAGCGCAGGGGGTCATGCAGCGCTTGTAATTGCCGGGGCAGCAAGTACAACTCAGCGTCCACCTGGCCACGCAGCGTACCGATTTCCACCAGCAAGTCGGCCAAGGTCTGTTCGACCAGACCCAGGCCCTGGTTGATCCAGTCCGGATGCCAAGGGATTTGCGCCGAGTAGGGCGAGGTCCAGCCGAACGGCGCGTCCTTCGCCGCTGTCGGCAGCACCTCCAGCAGTTTACTGGTGCCGGGCAGGCTCTCGAAGCCACTCAGGAGCATATACACCGGCAGGCTCAGACCGAGACGCTGCTGCAAGTCGATAAACTTGCGCCGCACCGCCAGGCCGACCGCGGCGGTATCCTGATCGGGCGCCAACTGGTCGAGGTCGCAGAGCCAGATAATGCCGTCCGCCGGCCGATTGGCCCGGGCTTGCAGCAGCAGTTCCAGAAGCTGACGCCAGAGCTTGAGCTGCACGCTGGCACGCTCGCCATGGCTGAACAGGGCAGGGGGTACCACCAGGACCGCACCGTCGGGGCCGTACCACCAACGGCCGAACCAGGCCGGTTGCGCCGTGCTGGTCAGTCCCCAGCCGCTGAGCAGTGCCTCTATCTGCGGCGCATCGCCGAGCATCAGCAACCACGGCGTCTCATAACGGTCGTGCACGCCCAGCGCCTGCTCCCACTCGCTCACCGCGGCATAGAAGCTGCGATTGGCGCCGTTCAATCGCGCGGAATACTTCCACAGCAGCGCCACGACCACCACCAGCAGGAGCAGGCCCGCGAGTATTTCACCCAGGTAAGCCATCAGCGCTTGAGCTCCGTGACCAGTGTTTGCCGATCCTGCTCAAGAGCAGGCTGCACCCGGTATTGAATGTTCCACCAGAACGCCTGGCTGAGGCCGAGCAACAGCAAGAAGCCCAGCCCCAGCGCCAGGCCCAGCCGGTAACCGTCGGGCAGGCTGCGGCGTACGGGCAGTTGTTGCGGTGCGATGGCGCTCGGACGTTGCAGTTGCAAGGCAATGTCGTTGGCTGTCGCGCTGCGTTGGCGGATGAACGTGAACAGGCTGCGCCGCCATTTTTCGTGCAAGGCCGGGCCGCTGCCGTTGCGCAGTCGGCCCTGGAAGCCGAGGATCAGGCAGTACAGGTAGACGCTGCCCAGGTCACGCAGGGCCGGGTCACGGGTTTCCAGGAGTTTCTTGATGGCGACCGGAATCCGGTCGCCCGCCGAACGGGTGCCGAACATCCGGGTCTCCATCGGCAGGTCCTGCCAGCTGGATTGTCCCGGCCAGTCTTCGAACAACAGGTGTTCGTCGACCAGCCCGACGAAAGCGAAGAGTGTCGCCTTGGCTTGCTGGCCCTGGGCATCACCGACAGCGGCGAAGGTGCTGCGCCATAGCCGTCGAGCAATCTGACTGACTTGCTCGGCCACTTGCGCAACCTGCACCTTGGCCTCCGTGGTATGGGGCAGGGCCAGCCAGAACACCAGCCATTCATTCCAGGCCCGGTTGAAGGCGCTGCTCAGGGGCGCGGCCTCGAAGGTGTCGAGCGTCGGCAGTGGGTCATTATCCAGCATCGCTCATCAATCCCTGATCAGGTTCAGTCCCGCGTGGTGTCGAATATCATGATTTCAACCGGCTCGACCCTGGCGCTACCAGGTGGCATGTACAGGCACAGATCGGCATCGGGGGTGAACCCATCACCTCCGGCCTGCAAGGTGAACAGGCGAATATCCTCGGCAACGCCGTAGGCAACCTGATCGTTGCGTCCCAGTACGTTGAACGCCAACCCATGGGAGCGCTGCTGGATCAGGGGCGGCAATTGTGCCCTTGAAGCCCTGAATGCGTTTTGCAACCAATCCCCTGCCGCCTGTGGCGTAGCGCCGGAAGGCATGCGCAGGCCGATGACCAACTGTTGGACCGGCGTCTGGCGGTCCAGCAGGGCGATGGAGAAATGCTTGTCCTTGTAGTCGAAGCTGCGTCGAGTGTAGCTCGCGCGAATGTTGTTGAGCTGGCCTTCGATCCAGTCAAGCACCTGAGTGAAGCCGGACAGCATATCTTCGAATAGCAAGGGACTGAAACGGGGTAGGGGTTCCTCCGGCTGCAACCCGTATAGAGCGCCAACCAGACCGGTCAATTGCAGGTACAGCGCCATCGGCGAAGCCACACCGGTATCCAGCGTGGCCTGCAATTCCGGCAGCCGGGCCCCGATCGCCACCAGTTGCCCACGCAGTTCGACACCCTCCAGGGTCTTGCCGGCGTCCTGTGCCAGGCGCCAGCGGCCTTTAAGGAAATCGCATTTACTTCGAGCCAGCAGGCACACCTTGCTGATCCTCTCGCCGATCATCGAATCGGGGAGCAGCACAGGGCAGGGCGCAACGTAGTCCAGCTGGCTGAACACACCACCCGAATGGTTGATACGCAACAGGGGCAGGCGGATCGAGTCGGTGAGTTGGTTCTCCGTGACCAGCCGCACGGTGGGACGCCAGATACACACTGGGTCAGACGTCGGAGCGTCGCTGCCGTTCAGGTCCACGGCGTGGATATGGAGGGAATGCAGTCGGCCACTGATCTTGCCCAGCAGTCCGGAACGCCACAACGGATCGACCGCCAGGTAAACCATGACGGTGCTCTGCTGCTGGAAATCATCGGCGCTCAGTTTGAGTTCAAGTGGGTAGTACTCCTTGTCCTTGACCGAATCGAGATCGATTACCAAACCATCGGGCATCACAGCCTCGAGTGCCTTGATGGTGATCTTGCCGCTGTCCAGCACCTCCAGTTCGATGTATTGCACGCCCCAGTACCAGGGCCTGGCATTGGCAGCGAGCCGGGCACTTACGCCCTCGGCACGCAGACTCTGCAACTGGAAATGTTGTGGCAGCAGGTGCATGCCCTCACTCCAGCAGATCGCATCCGGTATTGCATCCGGTATAGCGCGCATCCTTCACTCCTAAGCCTTCCTGGAATACGGTTTTCACTGGCCTTGGGCATCGAGCAGGCGCATCTCGCGGGCGCCGACCTTGAGCCAAATATCCGGTTGTTTGTCGAGCAGCAATCGGTGTGCGCCAGGTGTACTGTAGCCTGCGAACAGCAACAGTCCTTCAGCCTTTTCACCTTGCAGGGGATTGTTGGCGAACGTCATCAGTTGCCCGGGAACCACCTCCAGGCTCCAGACGTTGAAACCCTGGGGGAAGTCGCGACGCATCTGCTCACGCTGGGCAAACCACTGGTTGGCCGGCGTACCCTTGAGACGCTCCAGCAGTTGCGGATCGGCGACAGCGACAAAATCCAGGGGCAGTGGCGTGTCGCTGTTGGCTTTGGGCTCAACATCGACTATGACTTTCTGCAGGGCGACCTTCGGCGCAAACAAGCTGCAACCACTTATCTGAAATAGCATGAAAAAAGCTAGCGCACAGAGGCTACCGAGGAACTTAATTCGCTTCATAGGATTCAAATATAGGTTTTGCCAGATATTTCTTGCTTGTCTTATAGACCTCTTCTAAGGTTTTGGACAGTCGATTTTCCTACAGAAAATTCGCACTCAAGCCGTCGGAAAAGGTTTATACCACCAGGAGCGCGTTGCCGTTCGGTAGGCGCGCCAGAAGGAGAAGGGCATGGCCGCTAATCAGGAAAGCAAGCAAAAGTACTTGGGTCGTAACCGCCCGCCGCGTGTGCAAATTACTTATGACGTCGAGATCGGTAACGCCTTCACCAAAGAAGAGCTGCCGCTGGTGGTGGGCATCCTCTCCGACCTCTCGGGCAACAACCAGTCGAAGACCGCCGACCCACTGGCTTCGCGCGGGTTTGTCGAGATCGACCGGGACAGCTTCGATACGGTGCTGAGCCGGATCAACCCGCAGCAAAAATTCAAGGTAGCGAATCTCATCGATCCAAACAGCGACGGTCTGTGGGCCGCGCTGTCTTTCAAGAGCATCGACGATTTCAGCCCGGAAAATATCGTTTCCCAGATTGATGGGCTGAAGGACCTCTACAACAAGCGTCAGAAGCTGCAGGATCTGCTGATCAAGCTCGACGGCAATGACGATCTGGACCAGAGCCTGATTGCCAGGCTGCACGATGACGCCGCGGTTCTGGCCTTCAAGAACGACCTGCAAAAGGCCCTCGCTGCGCCAGTAACGGCCCCCGCGGCCGATGTCGATCCTGCCAAGGCTGACCCTGCAACGGTTGTGGATCCGGTTAAAGCTGATCCGGCGGCGATTGTCGACCCGGTCAAGACCGACCCCGCAGCGCCTCCTGTGGACCCGAACAATCCCGTGCCCCCTGCGCCGGTTGTCGACCCTGCCAAATCCTAGTTGATCAGCTCCCCTCCATGGAGGAACCGCGATGCCTACCAATGACCCAGCTTTGACGCCCACAACTACACCGGCAGCGGACGCGCCCGCACCCACGGCCGATCAAACAGCTCAAACCCCACTGCTTGAGAGTATCGTCCAGGCGATGATTCTGGGTGCCAAGGATGGCGTCCAGAAGAAGTATGCCCAGCAGATGCTCAGCGTCTTCGCCGACGAAGTGGGCGAAAAAAACGTCCAGGCCGACAAGAACATGCTGACCACCATCAGCAAACGGATCGCCGATCTCGACACGCTGATCAACGCCCAGCTCAACCTGGTGCTCCACGACCCGTCGTTCCAGGCCCTGGAAGCGTCCTGGCGTGGTTTGCACCAACTGGTGATGAACACCGAAACAGGCGAGTCCCTGAAATTGCGCCTGCTCAACGTCACCAAGGACGAATTGCAGAAGGACCTGGAGAAGGCCATCGACTTCGACCAGAGCGTACTGTTCAAAAAGGTCTACGAGGAAGAGTACGGCACCCTCGGCGGCAGCCCGTTCAGCCTGCTGATGGGCGACTACGAGTTCGGTCGCAACAGTGTCGATGTGAAGATGCTCACCAATCTGTCGGGTGTTGCGGCGGCGGCCCATGCGCCGTTTATCACGGCGGCCAGTCCGAAGCTGTTCGACCTCAAGACCTTCGCTGACCTGGGCGTGCCCCGCGACCTGAGCAAGGTCTTCGAAAGCGGCGCACTGATCGAGTGGAACGCGTTTCGCAAGACCGAGGACTCGCGCTATGTCGCCATGGTCCTGCCGCATTACCTGTCACGCCTGCCGTACGACCCGCTGAACAATCCGGTACCGGGGATGTCGACCTTTGTCGAGGACGTCAACACCACCGATGGGGCCGCGGCAGCAGCGGCGGCTATTGCAGCCGTTTCGGCGGCCAAAGCCTCTGGTGTGCAGCCTGAAAGCGCCGATGTCGATGCGCAGAAGATGGTCGAGCCCGACTCGGATAAGTTCCTCTGGGGCAACGCCGCCTGGCTGCTGACCCAGCGCATCACCGACGCCTTTGCGCATTACCGCTGGTGCGCCGCGATTCGCGGAACGGAAGGCGGTGGTACGGTCAGCGATTTGCCGGTGTACCAGTTCAATACCCAGGTCGGCGACCTGGCGATCAAGTGCCCCACCGAAGTGGCGATCACCGATCGCCGGGAAAAGGAACTCGATTCGCTGGGCTTCATCGCCCTGTGCCATCGCAAGAACAGCAATGTCGCGGTGTTTTTCGGTGGCCAGACCACCAACAAACCGCAGACCTACAACACCTTCGAGGCCAACGCGAACGCACGGATCTCCGGCATGCTGCCGTACATCCTGGCGGCCTCGCGCTTTGCCCATTACCTGAAGGTGATCTTGCGCGACAAGGTCGGCAGCTTCGCGACTCGCGACAACGTGCAGACCTACCTCAACAACTGGATCGCCGACTACGTGCTGATCAACGACAACGCCCCTCAGGAAATCAAGGCGCAGTACCCACTGCGTGAAGCCCGGGTGGATGTCAGCGATGTGCCTGGACGTCCCGGCAGCTACACCGCCACGGTGTTCTTGCGACCGCACTTCCAGCTCGAGGAGCTGACGGCTTCGATCCGCCTGGTCGCCGCGTTGCCGGCACCTGCCGCGGCCTGATCCATGCCATGCAGCCCGCCGTGACCCGGCGGGCCCTCCATTTCTGCTAGTCGTGCAAGGAATAACACCCCATGGATGCAATTATTCTCGACCTGGGCACCACGATCAAAGGCGACTCCCTGCTGGAAGGTTATGCCGACAAGATCGAAGTCATGTCCTACAGCCACAACGTGGCCATGCAAGTCACCAACGACGTCAGCAACTCGGAGCGTACCTCCGGCAAGCCGCATATCGGTGAGTTCACCCTGACCAAATTCGTCGACTCCGCCACCCCGAGCATCAATGAGTACTGCTGCGGCGGCAAGCCGATCGCCGAGGTCAAGGTCACCGTCGGCCGTAACGCCGCCGAGAGCAACGGCCAACTGATGCCATTCATTATCTACACCCTGACCAACGTGGTGGTCTCCAACGTCAGCGTCAGCGGCGGTGCCGGTGGCAAGCCGGTGGAAACCCTGTCGCTGAACTTCACCAAGATCAAATGGGAGCTGACCGCACAGAAAGACGACGGCACCAAGGAAGGCACGGCAGCCTCCACTTGGGACCTGGCGGCGAACAAACTCATCAAGGGTTGATCGCCTGTTTTCATCCGGCTGGAGATTTTCATGCGTGTTGCGCTGTTCGACCTCCTGGCGGGGGACACGGAGGACTACTTCGATGCCCATGATCCGCTGCGGATCGTCGAGTCCATTCGCCTTGAGCTGGAGCGCCTGCTCAATACTCGGCGCTCCGAACGGGTTCATGGGTTCGCCCCGACCATCATCGACTACGGGATGAGCGACTGGAGCACCCTGTATGCCGACCGCGAAGAGGATCATCACGTTCTGATTCGCGATATACGGGGTGCCATTACCCGTTTCGAACCGCGCCTGGCGCTGGAAGACGTCGATGTACAGGCGCTGCCGGGGCAACGTACCCGCATGACGGTGCGGGTGATGGGGCATGTCCGGGGCCTGGAAGCGGCTCCGAACATGTCGTTCGTCATGGAGCTGGGTGAAAGCGGCTTCGAGGTCAGGCATGAGTGATTCGATTGATGCCCGGCTGTTGGACTACTACCAGCGCGAGCTGACCTGGCTGCACCGCGCCAGCAGCGACTTCGTCAAGAACCATCCGCCCCTGGCCAAGAGTCTGAAGCTATCGTCCAGTGGCTCCCAGGACCCCCATGTCGAACGCCTGATCGAAAGCTTCGCCTTGCTCGCGGCGCGTTTGCAACGCCGTCTCGACGATGGTTACTCCGAATTCAGCGACGCTTTGCTGGAGCAGCTGTATCCGATGGCGCTGCGGCCGATGCCGTCCTGCGCCATCGTGCAGTTCGGCCCGGACCCGAGCAAAGGCAGCCTGGCTGCCGGCTACCACCTGCCGCGTGGCACGCAGGTGTTCAAGGCTCCGGAGAAAGACCAACTCGACAGTCTGTATTTCCGCACCTGCGCCGATGTCACCCTATGGCCCCTGGAGGTCCAGGACGCCAGCCTGATCGAAGGCAGCGCCGCGCAGTTGCTCACCGGGATCACCAACGCCGAGGCGGCACTGCGCCTGGTGTTGAAATGCAATAGTGGAAAACCCTGGTCCGAATTGCCGATCCAGAACGTGCGCATTCACCTGGCGGGGCCCGCGGGCAATCGTTCCCAACTTTATGATCTGCTGGCCGCCCATAGCCTGGATATTGTCTGCGGCTTGCCCGGCAGCGTCGGACAGCCGCTCGGTGTCCGGCCATTACCGGCCGGCTATGACGATACCCAGCGGCTGTTGCCGGAGGAAGATGGCGTGCACCCCGGGTTGCACTTGTTGGTGGAGTATTTTGCCTTCCCGGAGAAGTTTGCCTTTTTCGATCTCGCGCTGAAGGTCCCGCCACAGACCATGGATCTACTTGAGGTCTATGTCGCCTTCGACCGAGCTCCCGAAAGCCGTATCAGCCTGCAACGCGAAGATATCGCCCTGGGCTGCACGCCGGTCATCAACCTGTTTGCCCGTACCGCCGAAACCCTGCGCCCGGACGGTACGCAAAGCGAGTATCGCCTGGTGGCTGATTCGCACCGTGACAACAGTGTCGAAATCCACAGCATCCGCAAACTGGTGGCCGGTACCGCCAAAGGTTACCAGAGCGTGCCGCCGTACTATGGCTACCAGCATGGTCAAGGGCATGACGGCCTGTTCTGGCACGCCAGGCGGATCAGCGCCCCCGGCCACTCGCGGGCCGGCACCGACATGATCCTGAGCCTGGTGGACAGCCAGTTCCAGCCCCGCTCTGCATCGCCCGACGAAACCTTTACCGCGCAGGTCTGGTGCACCAACCGGCATATGGCGCAAAACCTGTTGACCGGTAGCGCCTTGAAGTTCGAACGCAGCGGTCCGGTGGCCAGCATTGCCTTGCTGAGAAGCCCCACGCCGCAATCGCTGCCCGACCTGGAAGGGGCTTCACGCTGGCGCCTGATCTCGCAACTCAACCTCAATCATCTGTCGCTGACGGAAGGCCCCCATGCCCTGGAGGCCCTCAAGGAAATGCTGATTCTGCATAACCTGCGCGACGAACCCTCGGCTCGCTTGCAGATCAATGGCATTCTCTCGCTGAAAACCGAACGGGTTGTCGGCCGTGTCGGCAAGGATGCCTGGCGCGGCTGGCGCAACGGTCTGGAGGTTCATCTGGAGCTGGATCCGAGCAAGTTTTCCGGCAGCAGCCGGGTGCTGTTCTCCGGTGTGCTGGCGCACTTTTTCGCGCTGTATGCCAATGCCAACTGTTTTGTTCGCACCGTGCTGGTAGAGGGCGATAAGGAGATCAAGCAATGGAGTCCGAGCAGCAACCCCATCCTGGCTCTCTAGGCGCGCTGCTGCGCCAGGTACCCCAGCGTTTCGAATTGCTGCAAGCGTTGCTGATTCTGGAGCGCGAGCAGCACAATGCCGATTCACTGGGCACCGGTAGCGACCCCGAGCGAGAGGTGGTGCGCCTGCGCGGTCCGCTGTTGCCGGAGTTCGCGCCGAGCGAGATCAGCAGCCTGCGCCTGGTTCCCAATGCGCTCACGTCCGGGTCCCGGCTGACCTTGCACACCCAGGTGTTCGGCCTGGGTGGCCCGGACGGTCCGTTGCCCTATGCCTATCAGGAATGGTTGCAGCAGAGGGCGCGCAACCGCGATCACGGCACTGTCGCGTTTCTCGATCTGTTCCAGCATCGCTTGCTGAGCCTGATGTATCGGGTACAACAGCGCCAGCGAGTGGCCTTGCCTTACCGCAAGCCGGCCCACAGCCCGGTGTACGAGCAGCTGCGCGCCTTGTGCGGTCTGTCATCCAGCTCCGTGGAGCAGGTGACTGTGCTGCCGGAAAGAGCCCTGATTGCCCGTGCCGGACTGCTGGCCAACCGGCGGCGATCCCTGGCCGGGTTTCAAAACCTGCTCAGGCACTACTTCGATCTGCCCGTGCAACTGCACGGCTACCAGGGGGCCTGGCAACAGATTGCTTCCAGCGACCAGAGCGTGTTGGGCCGCCAGGGCCGTAACCTGACCCTGGGTCGCAACGCCTTGTGCGGTACACGGGTCTGGGATGAGCATGCCGGGATTCATATCCGCCTCGGCCCGCAGACGCCCAAAATGGCCGAGCGTTTCATGCCGCGCCAGGAGGCCCATCGGCAGTTGGCGGCGCTGGTGGCGTTCTATTTCGGTGCGCAGCTGCGGTGTACGGTGTCCGTGCACGTGACCAGCAGCGCGATATTGACGATTGGCCACAAGCAACCTACCGCACTGGGTCAGGGGACCCGACTGAACCATGTAGCGCGTACGGGGGATTTCCGGATCGACCTGCGTTTGCACGAAGAGGGAAGTGCCTGAGATGGAAATCGCCGTGCTGATCTCACGCTTGAACCACCAGTGCCGCGACGCCATGGAACGGGCCGCCCAGCGCAGTTGGCAGCGTAACCAGCACTTTGTCGAAATCGAACACCTGATGCTGGAACTGTTGGAGATCGAAGGCGGTGACCTGGCTTGCCTGCTGCCGGCGCTGGGCTTGGAGCGCGACCGCCTGGCGAGTGAGATCAATCTGGCCCTGGAGCTGTTCAAGACCGGCAACACCCGCACACCGACGCTGTCCAAACAGTTGCTGTCCCTGATCGAGGACGCCGTGGTCCAGGCCAGCGTGTTCGGCGCCACCGGTGTGCGCTCCGGACTGCTGTTACTGGCGCTGCTTGACCGTGACGAGTATCGGGCCCTGCTGCAAGGCAGCATTCCGTCATTACTCGGTATTGCCCGCGATCCGTTGCGCACTCAGTTCATCGCCTTGACCGAGCACTCCTGCGAAACCGGCCTGCCTGCCCGCCCCGGGAAAGCTTCGTCGCGAGCCGGCGGTGCTGACGCTTCATTGCTTGAGCAATACACCCAGGACCTGACGGAGGACGCCCGCCAGGGGCGCATCGACCCGATCATCGGGCGCGATGCGGAGATCCGCCAGTGCATCGACATCCTCCTGCGCCGTCGGCAGAACAACCCGATCCTGGTAGGCGCTCCCGGGGTCGGCAAAACTGCCGTGGTCGAGGGCCTGGCGCTGCGCATTGCCCAGGGTGATGTGCCGCCACCGTTGCAGGAAGTCAGCTTGCGAGTACTGGACCTGGGACTGCTGCAAGCCGGAGCCGGGGTCAAGGGGGAGTTCGAACAGCGCCTCAAGGGCGTGATCGAAGGCGTCCGTAATGCCGCCGGCAAGATCATCCTGTTTATCGACGAGGCCCATACGCTGATCGGTGCCGGCGCCGCTGAAGGGCAGAACGATGCGGCCAATCTGCTCAAGCCGGCGTTGGCCCGTGGTGAACTACGGACACTGGCCGCCACCACCTGGCTTGAGTACAAGAAATACTTCGAGAAAGACCCGGCACTGACGCGACGCTTCCAGCTGGTCCAGGTCGAGGAACCGGACGAACAGACCGCCGTGCAGATGTTACGCGCCGTGGCCGGCAAGCTGGAGCAGCACCATGGTGTCGAAGTGCTGGACGCGGCGATCCAGGATGCGGTGAAACTCAGCCAGCGCTACATCTCCGGGCGGCAACTGCCGGACAAGGCCATCAGCGTGCTCGACACCGCCTGTGCCCGGGTCGCGCTGGCCCAGCACGACGTACCACCGGCCCTGGAAAGCCTGCGGCATCGCCAGGCGGCGACGCTCGACGAACTGCAACGCCTGCGCCGCGAACAAGCCATCGGGCATGATCATGACCAGCGCATCCGGCCGCTCGAACTGCAGGAGCATGAGGACCGCCAGGCCATCGTCGAACTGGAAACCCGTTGGCACAAGGAGCGTGAGGCGGTGACCGAGTTGCTCAGGGCTCGTCGCGAAATGCTCACGCTCAACGAACGTGTCGATCCGAACCATGATGATGAGGAACTGGACAACCGCCTTGAACAACTGGCGAACGAGCTGGTGCGCCTGGAAAGCGGCCTGAACGCGATTCGCGAGGACGATCCGCTGGTCCCGGAACAGGTCGACTCGAAAGTCGTCGCCGCGGTGATTGCTGCCTGGACCGGCATTCCGCAAGGCAAGGTGCTTGCCGACGAAGCCTATGCCTTGCGCACCCTGGCCGAACGCCTCGGCCAGCGGGTGATGGGGCAGGGATCGGCCCTCGGGGCCATCGCCCAACGACTGCAAGCCTATCGCGCCGGTCTCACTGACCCGCAAAAGCCGGTCGGGGTGTTCCTGCTGCTGGGGCCCACCGGCGTGGGCAAGACCGAAACCGCCTATGCGCTGGCCGATGCGTTGTACGGTGGCGAGCGCAACCTGATCAGCATCAACCTCTCCGAATACCAGGAAGCCCATACCGTCAGCCAGCTCAAGGGCGCGCCGCCGGGCTACGTCGGTTATGGCAGCGGCGGCGTGCTGACCGAAGCGGTGCGGCGCAAGCCCTACAGCGTGGTCTTGCTCGACGAAATCGAAAAAGCCCATCCGGACGTGCTCGAAGCCTTCTACAACGTGTTCGACAAAGGCCTTATGGAAGACGGCAGCGGCCTGGTGGTCGACTTCAAGAACACCGTGATGCTGGCGACCAGTAACGTCGGCGCCGAGCTGATTCTCGACGGCACCGCCGAGCAAGCAACCGCCGAGGCCTTCAACCAACAGTTGCACACTGTGCTGTTGCAAGCGTTTCGCCCGGCCTTTCTGGCGCGCATGACCGTGGTACCGTATCGCGCCCTTGATGAGGCGACCCTGGAAGGGATTGTCCTGGCCAAGCTGGAGAAGCTGCGCGCGCGTTACCTGGCGGCCACCGGCAAGCGTTTCGACTACGACGACGGCATCGTCAAGGCCGTGCTGGCCCGTTGCAGTACAGCCGGCGCGCGGGATGTGGAACATGTACTGATGGAGCAGGTGGCAGGGCAACTGGCGCAATGGGTGCTGGAATGAACACAGGTAGTCAAAGATGATCTTCAAGGAAAACCATGCCCCGTCCCACTGATACCAACACCACGCTGTCATTGAGCGGTGCGGTCATGGCACCGTTGTTCCCCGAAACCCTGAGCGGTGAAGAGTCCCTGAATCAGCTAAGCGAGTTCAGCGTCACCGGCTACACCACCGAGATATTAGCCATGGCCAGCGCCGTGGCCACCCATGTGACCCTGACCCTGCATAACGACGCGCAACAGCGTGCCGTGGATGGGCTTTGTGCGCAGATTCGCCAGTTACCGGCCGATGCCACCGCCGAGCGTTATAGTCTGCAATTGCGCCCCTGGCTTTGGTGGTTGACCCTGGCCAGCAACAACCGGGTGTACCAGAACCTGCCCACCAGCGACATCGTCACCAGTATCTTCAAGGCCCATGGTTTCAGCGATTACGAGTTGAAGCTTTCCGGCAGCTACGAACCGCGCGAATACTGCATCCAGTACGGCGAAACCGATTTCGCCTTTGTCTGCCGGTTGCTGGAGGAGGAGGGTATCTTCTGGTTTTTCAGCCATGCCGAAGGACGGCATACCCTGATACTGGCGGACAGCAACAGCGCCTTTGCCGCCTGCCCGAATGGTGCCAGCATCGCCTATCTCGGCCAGCAGATCGGCAATCGGGAATTGCAGGGCATTCGTTCGGCGCAAATCAGCCAACAAGCGGTGTCCGGGGTCTACAGTGCCACCGACTATCAGTTCGTCACCCCCACCACTTCGTTGTATGGCCGGGCCGAAGCCGAGTCGGGGCCGCTGTCGGTCTATGAGCACCCCGGTGGCTACACCGCCAAGGCGCGGGGCGATGCCCTGGGTAAACAGCGTATGGACGCCTTGCGTACCCAGGCGCAACGGCTGATCGGTGAAAGCGATTGCCGCTGGTTGCAACCCGGCTATACCTTCACCCTGACTGGGCATGACGACAAGGCCGTGAACATCGAATGGCTGCTGACCTCGGTCAGCCATGAGGCCAGCCACAAACACTACCGCAATCGCTTCGAGGCGATTCCCAAGAGCGTCAACTACCGCCCCCTGCGCCTGACCCCGAAGCCGACCATGCATACCCAGACCGCCAGGGTGGTGGGCAAGGACGGTGAGGACATCTGGACCGACGAGTATGGACGGATAAAGATCCAGTTCACCTGGGACCGACAGGGCGAAAAGAACGAGAACAGTTCGTGCTGGGTCCGTGTCGCCCAGGGCTGGACCGGCAAGGGCTTCGGCATGCAGTTTATTCCGCGTATCGGCCAGGAAGTGGTGGTGACCTTTATCGACGGCGACCCGGACCGACCGCTGGTCACTGCCTGTATCTACAACGGCGAAAACACGCTGCCGTATGCCTTGCCGGCGAACCAGACCCAGTCCGGGATCAAGACCCAGTCCTCCAAGGGCGGAGGGGGCTTCAACGAACTGCGTTTCGAAGACAAGAAAGACGGCGAGGAAGTCTTTCTCCAGGCACAGAAGGATCTCAAGTTCAATGTACTCAACGACACCACCGCCACCGTTGGCCATGACGAAACCCTCACGGTGCAGAACGCCCGGACACGTACAGTCAAGGAAGGCGATGAAACCGTCACCCTGGAAAAGGGCAAACGTACAGTGACCCTGCAGACCGGCAGCGACACCCTCGACGTCAAGGGTGATCGCACGCTCAAGGTCGGTGGCGACCAGACCCACACCACCAGTGGCAACTACAGCCACACGGTGAGCGGTAACTACCAACTGACCGTGGACGGAAACCTGACCATCAAGGTGACCGGCACTTTGACCTTGCAAAGTGCCGGCGACTTCACTGCCAAGAGCGACGCCAATCTCAGTGCCAAGGCCGGTATGGCCCTGAGCAACCAGGCCGGAACAGCCTTGAGCAACAAGGCCGGGACGTCATTGGAAAACAAGGCTGGCACCACGCTGACCAACGACGCCGGCGTCAGCCTGATGAACAAGGGGGGGGCCGAGCAGACCGTGGACGGCGGCGCGATGCTGACCATCAAGGGCGGCCTGGTCAAGGTCAATTGAGGAAGGCATATGGACAAACCAGCCAAGGTGGAAGTCGTCAGCGGCGACAGCCAGCTCAACGCCACCCTGATCGGCGGCCAGTTGGAAGGCCCGGCGCGGGTGACCGAGAGTGGTCGCCCGCAGGCGGTGCTCAGTTATAGCCAGGGAACGCTGGAGGGGCCGATGGTCATTTATCACCCCAACGGCCAACCTTCGGCGCGGCTGAATTTTCGCAAGAACAAACTCGACGGTCAGGCGCTGTTCCATAACCCGCAAGGCGCCTTGATCCGCGAAGCGCAGTACCGCGCAGGATTGCTGCACGGGCAGGTCCTCAGTTACTTCGAAGACGGCACGCTGGCGTCTCGCGAACACTATCAGCAGGGACAATTGCAGGGGCTTTACCAGCGGTTCCATGGCAATGGCCAACTGGCGGCGCGCATTGAATATGACAAGGGCCAGCCATTGGACGGCGCGCAATCCTATGCCGCGGATGGGCGTCCGCTGGATGAGTCGGGAAAACCCATGGCGCGTTGGAAGGCCTGGTGGTTGAAATGGCGGCAGCCGCCCGATGCCTGATCAGGGAATCAGCATCTGCACCTGGCCCGGGAAGACGATCTTGATCACCCCGGCCCAGTTGCACATCAACGTGCTGTTGGCATCCAGCGCCGGCATCGGCCCCAGCAGCATGGTCGGTGCGCCGCCAGGTATCCACGGGGCAACGGTCACGGGAATACAGGGCATCGGCACGAGCACCCCGAGTGCCGCCGCCGTAGCAGCCACCACCATGGGGTTGGCCAGGCTCTGGCACATGCCGAAGGGCATGATGTTGACCAGCGGAATATGGTCCATCAGGTTGGCCGCGGGCATACCGGACACCAGGGTGCGGTTCTGCGGCAGCACGTTGAGCACACCAGGCGCCAGACCGAAGGTGCATTGCAGGGTGGCGCCGGAACAGACTTGGGGACAGCCCATGTAAAACCCCCTATGACGGATGCCGAGTATAGGTTCGTGGGTTTGCACACAACAAGCGCACAAACCCGAAACAATAAAGGCAAGGAAGAGTCAGGCTGATCTGGCCAGCAGCTCAAGGCCCATTTTCAAGATCGGTAGCGCGACGCAGATGAAGATAAGGCCGAACTGCCATCGCAGGATTTTGTTCTGCGATTCCAATCCCGAAATGGACGAGCGAAGATCGGCACCTTGCTCCTTGATCAGAGCCCGCAGTTCCACGCCTTGCTCCCTGATGGCTGACCCCAGCTGCGAGATGGACGCGTTCAGGTGCGTCTCGGTTTGCAGCACGTCAGATTTTGACGCGAGATTTTCCACATCGGCCTCCCAGGCATCTACAACTGCCTTGGCCTTGTTCGCCGGAATGGTGGCAGCGGTCAGTGCGTCGTATAAGGTAAGCGATAGTTTCATCATGCCTCCTGCAATTGACAAGTGACCGGAGACATCCTCATGACGGCGGCCCCAAGGGGTTATAGCCATCATCAACATAGCCGTCCTGGCCGAGTGCTGTGAACAACAGCGATCCTGTCCATATGCTCGACTAAACCTGCCGGGAGAGATAGTCGGACATTTCTTGGAGGTACGTAGGCTAGAGAGTCGCATGAGGACGTATTCAGGAACGCCCCCGAACAGATGTTGTACTGCATGACTCAAGCGCCTGAAAACGGGGCGCTTTTGCTCCCCGTTCCGGTGTCAGGCACTCATGCACTCAGTGCGGCGCACGATGAATCGTCTTGAGCAGATCTTCAGGACTGATATGACCGACGACTTGCTGCACGCCGCTGCCCGGTAGCGGCAGATCAAGGATATGGCCCTTGATCTTGCCGACTACGTGCATCTCGCAAGGCTTGCAGTCGAACTTCAGCGTCAGCACTTCATCACCATGGATCAATTGCATCGGCGCGACCTTGGTGCGCACGCCAGTCACACCCTTGGCCTGCTTGGGGCAGAGGTTGAAGGAGAAGCGCAGGCAGTGCTTGGTGATCATCACCGGCACTTCGCCGGTCTCCTCGTGCGCCTCGAAGGCCGCATCGATCAGCTTGACGCCATGGCGGTGATAAAAGTCGCGGGCCTTCTGGTTGTAGACGTTGGCCAGGAACGACAGGTGCGAGTCCGGGTACACCGGCGGCGGCGTGGTCTCGGCCTTGCGGCCGCCGCGTGGGTGCGCGGCAATACGAGCCACGGTCAGCGCTTCGATCACTTCGCGGCGCAAGGTCTTGAGCTGCGAATTAGGGATGAAATACGCCTGCGGCGCATCCAGCTTGACACTCGTGGCGTGGTACTGAGTGGTGCCCAGTTGACCGAGCAGATCCTGCAGTTGCTCCAGGGCCTGTTCCGGTTTGTTGGCCAGGCCGAACGGACCGTCCAGGGCGACGCTGGCACTGATGCCTTCTTCGCTGCTAGCGGTCAGTTCCAGGCGATCCTCGCGCAGACGGGCGACCCAGGAAAGACCAATCCGGCGCTCAGCGGAGGTCTTGAGCAGGGCCTGTTGCCAGTTGTGGTCCAGGTTACGGTTCAGCGGGTGGTTCGGCCGCAGGCTGTGCAACCCTGCGGGCATTTCATTGGGCTCGACGCGGTAGCGGTAGCGTTTCTCGCCGTCGACCTCAAACTCGCCCTTGGCCTCGGCGATATTGGCGCGGAAACCCACCACCTCGCGTTTGACCTGCACATTGAGCCCGTCGCCATTGGACAGCGGCTCATGGGTCAGCACCAGCATATCGCGCTTGCCGACTTTCTCTACCGTACCCACCGGCAAGCCGGTGAAGGTTGGCGTGTCGAAGGCGCCAATATCGATCTTGCGGTCGCTGACAAAGTAGTCGGTGCTGCCGCGATGGAAGGTTTTTTCCGGATCGGGGAGGAAGAAGTGCGCGGTACGGCCGCTGGAAGCACTAGCCAGGTCCGGGCGGTCTTCGAGGACATCGTCCAGGCGTTGGCGATAGTAGGCCGTGATGTTCTTCACATAGCCCATGTCCTTGTAGCGCCCCTCGATCTTGAACGAGCGTACGCCGGCCTCCACCAGGGCGCGAATATTGGCGCTCTGGTTGTTGTCTTTCATCGACAGCAGGTGTTTTTCAAAGGCAACCACACGGCCCTGATCATCTTTCAGGGTGTAGGGCAGGCGGCACGCCTGGGAACAGTCGCCACGGTTGGCGCTACGGCCATTCTGCGCGTGGGAGATATTGCACTGGCCGGAGAACGCCACGCATAGCGCGCCGTGGATAAAGAACTCGATTGCCGCATCGGTCTCATCGGCGATGGCGCGGATCTCTTGCAGGTTCAGCTCACGGGCCAGTACCAGTTGCGAGAAGCCGGCCTGGTCAAGGAACTTCGCCCGCGCCAGGGTACGGATATCGGTCTGGGTGCTGGCGTGCAGCTCGATCGGCGGGATATCCAGTTCCATCACGCCCAGGTCCTGGACGATCAGCGCGTCGACGCCGGCATCGTAGAGTTGGTGGATCAGCTTGCGCGCCGGCTCCAGCTCATTGTCGTGCAGGATCGTATTGAGGGTGGTGAACACCCGCGCATGGTAACGCCGGGCGAACTCCACCAATTCGGCGATATCGCTCACCTCGTTGCAGGCGTTGTGGCGCGCGCCGAAGCTTGGGCCACCGATATACACCGCATCCGCACCATGCAGGATGGCTTCGCGGGCAATGGCCACGTCGCGGGCGGGGCTGAGCAATTCCAGGTGATGCTTGGGTAGGGACATGTTTTTTAGTCAGGCTTCACGGTCAAGGCGTGCATTGTAGCGGCGAAATGCCTGACCGGCACTCGTATACTGCCGATCGGCGACCGCGCGCGGAGCGGGGTCGCCAGCCAGGGCCGCGGACTTAGCCCTTGGCGGCCATCGCGGTGACTTCCACGCGCATGCCTTCAACCGCCAGGGCGGCCACGCCTACGGCGGCGCGCACTGGCCAGGGCTTGGCGAAGAAGCGTTTGTAGACTTCGTTGAAAGCAGGGCGGTCGGCGATATCGGTGAGGTAGATGGTCAGGTGCAGAACCCGGTCCATGGAACTGCCGGCGCGCTCCAGCGCCACCTTGAGCGCCTGCAGGGTGCATTCGCTCTGCAGGGTGATGTCGCCCAGCTCCAGGCTGCCGTCAGCGTGGGTGGGGATCTGGGTGGAGACCAGCAGGCCGCCGAAACCGGCAACGTCGGAGGAGATGGAGTCCGCGTCGGGATCGGGGAGGAAGGCGATGTCGTGATTGGCCATGAAGATCTCTTGCTTGAGGTGGGATAGGCGGATTATGCCGACTTGCTCGGCCACTCCGCCATCCGCCTGGCGTTATCGACTTCGTTCAAGCCGGCTGCGCACCGAGGTCAGGTAGTCCACACGGTATTGGCGCAAAATGTAGTCTTGGAAATTCTCCTGTTCCAAGTCTTTCCAGGCAAATTTCTTGGCGTCACCCGAGCGTTCGGTGGCGTCCACCAACATGTGCGTGTCAAAGGCGAAATTGGCCTCGGTCATGGGTTCATAGCCATATCGCAACATGAACTCCTTCGCCAGGGTCTCGATAATTTCGATCTCCCGGGTTTTCAGTTGCCCTTTGAATTTATCAATATTTGTGGTGATCGGCGAAAAGCAGTTGGATGACCAAAGCGCCGACATTTTTGAAATCTGCCTGGCCTCCTGCGACTCGGAGATATCGAGCATTTTATCGAGAAATTCAATGTCGAAAAAATTGCAGATCTGCCTGAGCGTAGTTTCTTCATCCAGCAGAAAGTCTTCATAGCGGATGGTCAATACGCGCTCTGGGTAGCGCTCGATCAAGGATTGCGCCGCGCGATGCGCCGCCACCCATGTTTGTGCATTGATCAAGGTATCAAAGTCATGAATGATCGCGCGATTCATCGAGGCGACCTGAGCCCGCGGGTCTCGTACAACATTGAGCAGCAGCATCTGCGGGAAAAGCTCCATGAGCTCATGGGCGTAGTGCACATCGTCGAGAGATTTGTCCATCACCACGCTGGCTTCATGCTGTTCAGCGGCGCATAGCAGCAGCTCCCAGGCAATTCGATGCACGCTGCGCGGCTCGTGGCGGACTCTCTCGAAAATATCGACCGGATCGAAGGCGCTACCCGGCCATTTGACAACGCTTGCTGCCTGCAGGCCGACAACATCGACCACCATGCGAAAATAAGCATTGTCATCGGCAATATCACCGTACAGGGGGACAATCGGCATGAAGTCAGCGAGGTGCAGTGGATAAGGTGAATAGAACTGTGGATTAAGATTGAGCCGTAGCCGCAATGCGTGACTGCCGCAGCGCCGCAACGGGATCATCAATACGGGCCGCGGACGCGCGTTACCTTGGGTCACAGGTTTTTGAGTGACGTTCACATGGTTCTCCTTTGAACACGGCAAGCTCAACAGACGGGGAAGGTATTGAACTGACACAACACTTTTGCGGTTCAGGATTCATGAAGGAGAGAGGCGGGGACATAGCCTAGCTCGACCAAGGTGGAAATGATCAACTCCACTGCCTGGGCCGCACTGAAGCAGGCGGTATCAATACGTAAGTCAGGACACAGTGGTGCTTCGTAGGGCGCGTCAATACCGGTCATTCCCGGTAGCTTCCCGGCCCGCGCTTTGGCATACAACCCCTTTCGGTCACGCTTCTCACAGACGTCCAAATCCGCAGCTATGTAGATCTCGAAAAAGGCCGTCTTGTGTGACATGGCCAACTCTCGACAGACCTGGCGTGTGCTCGCATAGGGGGAAATACACGCGCATATTGCAACACCACCGGCTCGGGCGATTTCGGTCGCCACAAAACCAATGCGCTCGATATTGGCCTCACGGTCCTCTTTTGAAAATCCGAGTCCCCTGGAAAGGCTATGCCGGACAACATCGCCATCCAGCAAGCTGATGGTTCGTCTACCGTCTTCGCGCAAGCGCACGGCAACGCCATTGGCAATCGTCGATTTGCCGGCGCCAGACAGTCCTGTAAAGAACAGCACAAAACCTTGTTGTTGTTTCGGACGATATGACTGACGCAGTTCGGCGACGATATCGGGGGTACTGAACCAGTCGGGAATTTCGGCGCCGCTGGCCAGTTTTTCTCTCACGGCGGTTCCCGACAAGCTCAGCACGGTGGCGCCCGCTGGCACCTCTGAGGCAGCGACATAACGCCGCTCCTCTTTGAGATATAACATTTCCTCAAAGGCAAGAATGTTCAGGCCGATTTCTTGCGCATGGGCCAACGCCAGCTCCTGGGCCGCATAAGGGGAGTAAAACGCGTTGCCGTGCTTGTCGTTGCCGGGGCCGGCGTGATCACGCCCAACGATAAAATGCGTCGCACCGAAGTTCTTGCGAATCAGGGCGTGCCAAACGGCTTCGCGGGGACCGCCCATGCGCATGGCCAGCGGCAGTAATGACAGCAAGACGGCATCGGCGGCATAAGACTTCAAGGCATGTTTGTAACACCTGACACGGGTGTAATAATCGATGTCATCCGGTTTGGTCAGCCCTACCACCGGCTGTAGCAACAACGCCGCATTGGCCTGTTTCATGGCGCGAAGGGTCAATTCGACATGGGCACAATGCATCGGATTACGTGTTTGAAAGGCAACGACTGCCTCCCAGCCACGACGAGCTATTTCATGTTTGACTTGCTTGGGGGACAAGCGCAAATCAGCAAAATCGTAATGCGTCACCGATTCAATTTTTTTAATGACGCCGCCGACATTAAACGCATGTTGACGATACAAGGCTGCCACACCGGGATGGCCCTGGTCCTGGGTGCCGAAAACCTGCAGCGCCTCGATGTGATGGTCCGGTTGATAGATTGAGTCAATGGCCAGCACGGCCAATGTGACGCCTTCCGGATCACGTAGCGCCAGCTCTCCACCGGGTGCTAGCTGATCAGCCAATGCTTGCGGGATGTCCAAGGTGATGGGCATTGGCCAAAGGGCACCCGAGCTCAGTCTCATGTGGTGAACAACGCTGAGATAATCTTCTACGCCGAGGAAACCCGTCAGTGGCGAAAAGGCCTCGTTAGCCAGCAGCTCCAGGTCACAGAGTTGTCTTGCGGATAGCACCCAGAAAGGCAGGGAGGACACGTTATGTTTTTCTGTGTAGTTCTCCACAATAAAGCGCCCCTCTGTATTCGATTCGACCCAGTTTAGAGCGCACCAAAATCAGGATGCGCGCACAATAAAATCAAAGAGTTGAATGCGAATTAACGGCGCTTTTCGAAAAATTCTTGGGGGTGAGCAAGCTCGATTGCTTCAGCGTCCTTGCGCATGCTTTCATTTCCTTATATGGATATAGCGTTATGTATGCCGAAGTAAAGAATGATATCAAAGCGCTGTCAATGCCGGGTATAGAACAAAACGGACTTGATGTTTTTTATTCTGGGTATTAACACCGGCTGGACGCGACTGACTGATCGCTGGCCCTCACTCATTCTGTGGATCGAACAGCTTGTCCTTGATAAGCAGGGCGGGAATCACTCCGCAGATAAAATACGCGGCGCCCATCACCAGGAAGCCCATCCCGATGGATACCTGAGTCGCCAGGAAACCGATCGCCGCCGGGGCGATGGCCGCGCCGATCCGGCCAATATTGTAGGCACCGCCTACGGCGCTTCCACGGTACTTCGCTTCAAAACTCTCAGTCATGTAGGTGGCGTTGACGCCGTAGGGAATGCCATACAGGAAGCCAAAGACAACCAGCATCCAGAGGATCTGATCGGGGCTGTGATAGATAACGATCACCGGAAGGAAGACCGCGGTTCCCAGTGCACCGAATGAAAATACGCAGCGCCGGCCCAACCAGTCGGAGGCCACGCCGGCAAGGACTTTACCGAAAATCATGGCCGCGTATGTCCCGACCAGGTAAGCGGTCATGGCTTTGAAGTTCAGGCCCATTTCCGTTTCGAGGTAGGAGGGCAGCCAGTTGTTGACGCCGTAGTAGCCAAATTGCAGGAAACCCGCCGTCAGTGCCCAGAGTGTGAACATCCTGCGCGCCTTGGCGTCGGCAAGGATTTGCTTGAAGACACCTTGCGCCGGGACACGTTTACCGGGGCCGGATACGCCATGATCGCGGCTCGACTTACTGGCCCTGGCCGCAACCCACGCCGCCGGTTCAGGGACCAGCCGCTGCATCAGGATCGCCAGGATCACTGGAACGATTGCCACGTAGAACAGGCATCTCCAGCCATAGTCAGGTAACAGCCATCCAGCCAACAAGGTCGCAACGATGTAGCCCACCGACCAACCGGCTTGCAGCGTGCCCAGCACGGTGGTGCGATAACGTGTGGGAACGTATTCGGCCATCAGCGTATTACACGCGACGTACAGCGCGCCCAACCCAAGGGAGGCGACAAATCGGGCAATGGCGAATTGCGCATAGCTGTGGGTGAGCCCCAGCAGCGCCGTACCCAGCGAGAACAGGGTGATGGTCCAGACCACCGTACGCACACGTCCGAACTTGTCACAGGCCCAGCCGCCGTAAATACCGCCCAATGCCATGCCCGCCAGTGTCACGCTACCCAGGCTGCCGGCCTGGACGTTGGTCAGGCCGAACTCGGCTTTCAGACTGGTCAGGCTATAGGACAGCAGCATCAGGTCGGCGCCATCGATCAGCAGGCCGAGAAAACAGAATACGAAAACGATGATCCAGGTATTACTACGCTCAAGCGCTGCCGCACGCGCCGGGTATGCCGTGTTGTCCATTCGGGGTGACCTATTGTAGTTATTTGAAAGGCACTCTCGCGGCCTGGACCAGGCGAGAGCTAAACGAATGAGTGTGCTCGGTGCCTATCCTTGACTCGCTCGGGTCAGGAAGATGCCTCGCGGATCATGTTGCGGGCGATGACGATCTGCTGGATTTGCGTGGTGCCTTCATAGATGCGGAACAAGCGTACATCCCGGTAGAAACGCTCGATCGCGTACTCGCTGACATACCCCGCGCCGCCATGGATTTGCACGCAGCGGTCGGCGACCCGGCCGCACATTTCAGTGGCAAACATCTTCGAACAGGAAGCCTCGGTGCTGACGTTAAGGCCTTCGTCACGCTTGCGAGCGGCATCAAGCACCATGCATTTCGCCGCGTAAATCTCCGCCTTGCTGTCGGCCAGCATCGCCTGAATCAACTGGAACTCAGCGATGGGTTGACCAAACTGTTTGCGCTCAAGGGCGTATTGCAGCGCATCGGCGAGCATTCGTTCCGCGGCGCCAACGCTTAAAGCCGCAATATGAAGCCGCCCTTTATCCAGGACCTTCATGGCGGTCTTGAAGCCGACGCCCTCTACACCACCTATCAGTTGGCTGGCTGGAACCCGCACATCTTCGAAGATCACATCGCAGGTATGGGCGCCTTTCTGGCCCATCTTGTGATCGGGTTTACCCAACGACAGCCCCGCTGTTTCCCGCTCGACAATAAAGGCGCTGATACCGCCGGCGCCTTTGATTTCCGTGCTGGTCCTGGCCATCACCGTGTAGATACCGGCTTCCGGGGCATTGGTGATAAAACGCTTGGTGCCACGGATCACGTAATAATCGCCGTCGCGTACCGCGAAGGTCTTCAGCGAAGCGGCATCCGATCCTGCATCCGGCTCAGTGAGACAGAAGGAGGAAAGCAGTTCACCGCTGGCAAGCCTTGGCAGATAGTCATTTTTCTGCTCGTCGGTACCGTCGAGCAGAATGCCAATCGAGCCAATCCCATTGTTGGTTCCGATGTAGGAACGAAATGCTGGAGAGGTGCGTCCCAGCTCGAAGGCAATGGAGACTTCTTCCTCCATGGTTACTCCCAGGCCACCGTACTCCTCAGGAATGGTCAGGCCGAAAAGCCCCATCTCACGCATCTGATCGACGATATCGGCCGGTATGGAATCCGTTTCTTCAACCTCGGTTTCTCGTGGAATCAACTCCCCGCTGACAAAAGCGCTGATCGAGTCCAGCAGGATTTGAAGGGTTTCCGCATCGCGGATCATATGCACTCCTCGGGCTCTGGGGCCCGCTTGCCCAACCATTGTGGTTTTGTCCAGAAATGACCCGCGTAACCGCAGTGCCAACCATTGGCCCCGGCTCGCGTCGCTCACCTGTTGCTCAAAAGGTTAAGGCTGAAGCGCGAAGAAAATCAACATAATAAAATTAGATTCCGCACAGCGGTATTTTACAGTCATGTAAACGCTCCGGAACGGACGCTGTTCGTCGCTTCGACGCGGCCGTTTTTCCAGTTACAGGTTTACACGATGGAGTTTTTCGCCCTATTATTTTATTAATCAGTATCAAATACCGCACTGCGAAATAAATCCAATAGGAGCAGGCATGAACACACCAGAGGACGCTCTCGTCCAGGTTGAACGGACACAAAACGGCGTCGCCGTTGTGCGGATCCATCGGCCGGAGTCAAAAAATGCGCTGAATGGGGCGGTTCGCGAGCAGTTGGCGTTGCACTTCAGCGAGTTGGGGCGCGATACCGAGGTTCGCGTCATTGTCCTCACCGGAAGCCCCAGCTGTTTCGTTGCCGGGGCGGATATTCGGGAGTTTGCATCGGCGGGCCCGATCGACATGTATCTGCGCCACACGGAGCGTTTGTGGGAAGCCATCAGCCGTTGTCCCAAGCCTGTGATCGCTGCGGTGAACGGCTTTGCGCTTGGCGGCGGATGTGAGCTTGCCATGCACTGCGACATCATCGTCGCCGGTGAGTCCGCCAGTTTTGCCCAGCCAGAGGTAAAACTCGGCTTGATGCCCGGGGCGGGTGGTACGCAGCGCTTGATTCGCGCCGTTGGAAAATTCCAGGCCATGCGCATCGCCTTGACCGGTTGCCTGGTGAAGGCACCTGAGGCCTTGGCCATGGGCCTGATCAGCGAGCTGGTGAGCGACGAACAAACGCTTCCTCGGGCGATGGAACTGGCGACACAGATCGCCGCGCTGCCACCGTTGGCGGTGGCTCAAATCAAGGAAGTCATGTTGGCCGGCGCCGACCTGTCCCTGGAGAGCGCGCTGACCCTGGAGCGCAAGGCCTTTCAATTGCTGTTTGCGTCCAGGGATCAAAAAGAAGGCGCCTCGGCGTTCCTGGAAAAACGCAAAGCTGAGTTTGTTGGAGCATGAGCATGACGCAAACCCTTCAATCAATGGCCGTCGTCGGCACCGGCGTGATGGGGGCGGGGATTGCCCAGATCGCCGTGCAAGCCGGCCTGCAAGTCGCGCTCTTCGATGCTCGCTCCGGTGCGGCCGCTGCCGCACGCGTGCAACTGGGTGAAACCTTTGAGCAGTTGGTCGGCAAGGGCAAGATCAGTCAGGCGGATGCGACTGCGGCAATGAGCCGGCTGCGTGTCGAGACGGAACTGGTCGCACTCGCCGACTGCGACCTGGTGATTGAAGCCATTATCGAGAAGCTCGACGCCAAGCAAAATCTGCTCAGAGAGCTGGAGACGGTCGTGACGGCAAAGTGCATCCTCGCGACCAACACCTCGTCGTTATCGGTCACCCGTATTGCCAGTGCCTGCCAGCATCCGGAGCGGGTGGCTGGCTTCCACTTCTTCAATCCGGTCCCCTTGATGAAAGTGGTCGAGGTCATCGACGGCCTGGCAACCGACCCGCATATCGGCGACAGGTTGCAGGCACTGGCCACACAGATGGGGCATCGCGGCATTCGTGCCAAGGACACACCTGGCTTCATCATCAACCATGCCGGTCGTGCGTACGGTACCGAGGCGTTGCAGATGCTGAAGGAGGGTGTCGCGGCGCCCGCTGATATCGATCGCATCCTGCGCGAGGGCATGGGCTTTCGAATGGGGCCGTTCGAGCTGTTCGACCTGACCGCCCTGGATGTGTCCCACCCGGTCATTGAGTCGATCTACGGCCAGTTTTATGAGGATCCTCGCTATCGTCCTTCGGCGCAGATGCAGCGGATGCTCGAGGCTGGCTTTGTCGGACGAAAAGTCGGCCGTGGCTTCTATCGTTATGCAAACGGCCAGCTTGCCCAGCCGCGGCCCCGTCAAGAGGTTCCCGCCGTACAGACCATCCCGCCCATTTGGCTGGGGACAGAAACAGAAGAGGACAGAGTCGCGTTGGTGAGCCTGCTGAATCAGCTGGGCGCCGAGGTTGAGTTCGCGGTTCGGCCGTCAGCCCATGCGCTCTGCCTGCTCGCGCCTTACGGTATTGATGCGGCCCAGGCTTCGCTGCAGTTCGATACCGATCCCACTCGCACGTTATGCATCGACCTGTTGGTCGACCTGAAACGACACAGGACGCTGATGCCAACGACCGCAACGGCACCCAGCGTCCTGGCCGCCGGGCACTCATTGTTGGCCAGAGACGGGGTAGGGGTGACAGTCATTCAAGACAGTGTCGGCTTCGTGGCACAGCGGGTCATGGCCATGATCGTCAACCTGGCGGGGGAAATTGTTCAACAGCAAATCACCACGGTCGACGACCTGGAGGAGGGTGTTCGTCGCGGTCTGGGCTATCCACTGGGCCCTTTGACCTGGGGTGATGAGCTGGGCGCCAAGCGAGTGCTACATATCCTCAAGCGGATGGCCGATCTCACCGCGGACCCGCGTTACCGCCCAGGGCTCTGGCTGCGTCGACGAGCCGGGCTTGGTCTGTCTTTGCGGACTCCCGAGCCATCGGTTGGTTGATACTCGATTAAAAATAATTAAAGGGTGAGTGAAATGGGTGCTTTGACGGGTTATCGGGTTCTAGATTTAAGCCGGGTCCTGGCCGGCCCCTGGTGCGGCCAGGTCCTGGCTGATCTGGGCGCCGAGGTCATCAAGATAGAACGGCCGAGGGTCGGCGACGACACCAGAGGCTGGGGACCGCCCTGGATGCCGGATGAAGCGGGGGAGTCGACCCAGGAGTCGTCCTATTATCAATCGACCAACCGCGGCAAGCTTTCAGTGGCCCTCGACCTGTCTTCCGCTGAAGGGCAGGCATTGATTCGAGCGCTGGTCACTGACTGCGATGTGTTGATCGAGAACTACAAGGCCGGCTCGCTGGCCAAATACGGGCTTGATTACCAGACCTTGTCCGAGATCAATCCGCGCCTTGTCTACTGTTCGGTCACCGGTTTTGGCCAGACCGGGCCGCGGGCCAGCGAGCCGGGCTATGACTTCATTATCCAGGGGCTGGGTGGGCTGATGAGTATCACCGGCGAACGTGATGACCTGCCGGGTGGCGGGGCCCAAAAGGTTGGCGTGGCCTTTTCCGATCTGATGACCGGGCTTTACTCCACTGTCGCCATCCAGGCTGCCCTGTTGAGCCGGCATCAAACCGGGCTGGGCCAGTACATCGACATGGCGTTGCTGGACGTGCAGATCGCCACGCTGTGCAATCAAAGCCAGAACTACCTGGCCTCGGGCAAACCGCCAGGCCGGTACGGCAATGCCCACGCCAATATCGTTCCGTACCAGGTCTTCAAGGCCAGCGATGGCGACTTCATCATCGCCTGCGGTAATGACACCCAGTTCGTTGACCTGTGCAACGCCATTGGCTTGCCGGAGTTGCCCGAGGATCCTCGGTTTACCCGCAATTCAAGCCGCGTAAACAACCGACAGGCCATCGTTGGCATGCTTTCCGAGCACTTCCTGCAAGGCACGGCACAAGGCTGGGTGACCCGGATTCACGCCAAGGGGGTGCCCGTCGGGGCAATCAACGACATTGCAACGGCGTTGGCCGAACCACAGGTCAAGGCCCGCGATATGCTGGTGACCATCCCTCATCCGCGCAAGGCCGATTTCGTTACCGTGGGCAGCCCCATGAAGTTCTCCCGCACACCGGTTGAATACCTGCGCCCGGCGCCGATGCTCGGCGAGCACACGGACAGTGTCTTGAGCCAGCGCTTGGGGTTGAGCGCCGCGCAGCTCGCGGAACTCAAGGGCCTCGGCGTTATCGAGCAGTTAAGCGGCCAGGGCATTGAAGAGTTGACGGCCTCGTGCTGACATTGCTTATTTCCGCACTGCGGAATATATTTTCGCAATATTATTTAAGGCGTTAGTCCATGAAAAAGCCCTCGGAATCGGTCGATCAAATTGATCGTCAGCGCACAAACGAGGCCAGCCATGGCGTCTCGCTCGATTTCGTCGAGGAGGAGGGCAAGGATCGTAATTTCATTACCGCGTTGGCCCGAGGCATTGAGGTCCTACGCTGTTTTGGCCCGGGCGCGCATGTGCTGGGCAACCAGGACCTGGCGGCTCGAACAGGGCTGCCCAAACCCACTGTGACGCGGCTGACCCACACCCTGTGCAAGCTGGGCTGCCTGAAGCCGGTTCCCCACTCGACGAAATTCCAGCTGGATATTGGCGTCCTGGCGCTGGGCTATGGAATGTTGTCGAACCTGTCTATCCGGGCAGTGGCTCATCCTTTGATGCAGAGCCTGGCCAATTATGCGGGTGCCGCCGTGGCAATGGCAGCTCGTGACCGGATGCAGATGGTTTACCTGGACGTGGTGCAGGGCGAAGCCAACCTGACCATGCGCCGGCAAATCGGTAGTTACCTTCCACTGCATTTGAGCTCGGCGGGGAGGGCATGCCTGGCGGCCATGCCGGACAGCGAACGTGACTTCATCCTCGATCATATTCGTGAACGCAACAGCGCCGAATGGCTGACGATCCGCCGTGGCCTGGAGCAATGCTTCAAGGATTACGCCGATTACGGCTACTGCCTGTCACTGGGTGAGTGGACAAAGGATGTCAACTCCGTCGCCGTGCCGCTGATACATAGCGAGTACGGCATCCTGGCGTTCAACTGTGGCGGCCCGAGCTTTATTTTGCCGCGGGACAAGCTGGAGGATGATATTGGGCCTAGGCTCAAGCACATGGTCAGTAATATCCAGGCTGCGACTCTCTAAGCCTGGCAGGGTGCCGCCGTACTTCCTGTTGCCGTACTCAGCGTCAACAGGCGGAGCCTAAAGTTGACCATTGCCACGCCGATAAGATTTCAGGTCACCAAGAAACCGCCAAGATTCGTGCTCTCCGCCACTCGTGCTTGAGTCCGTACTAAAAATAAAGAGGATAGCCATGACCATTCTTCAGCGAGTGATTGGCGGATTCGCCCTGTTGTTGGTGGTGTTGCTCACCATGGTAGGCATCAGCTATCAAAGTACCCATTCGATCAGCGAACGCTTGACTATCATCACCGGCCAATCCGCGCCGTTGAGCCGGGCGGCCAGCGAGCTTTACGTTCATATCCTCAGGGCCAATCAGGCACTGTTGGCGATTCTTATCAGCAACGACCCCAAGCAGATCAACGACGGCAGGCAGCCGTTCAACGACAGCCTGGTGCGCTTTACTCAATTGCTCGAGAGTATTCCGACCTACATCGGCGATCACCCGCGGCTACGCGACAACCTTGCTCAACAACGCCAACTCAGTTCGGCTTATGTCGAACAGGCACAGAACCTGATGGAGACCCATCGCCAATATGTGGCGCAAGTTGCCCAGACCCACGAGTTGCAAGGTTACAGCAGCAGCCAGGGAGTCCAACTGACCAGCTATCTGCGCGATTATATCGCCCGTGAGCGCAGTGCCGGTGCCGATGAACACCTGGCCGCAGCGGAGAAGCTGTTGCTGGAAGTCAACAAATCCTACGACAGTCTGGCCGCCCACGCCGCCAAGCCGGATATCGTGTCGTTGCAGCGTCTGCTTAACCTGCAAGACGAGGTTATTAACTCGCGGGTTCAGGCGTTTTTGGACGTTGACCCTCGGGTAGGGCGCATCGTCGCGGTCATGGTCAATCGTTTGCTCAACGACCTGACCGGCAGTGATGGGCTGTACCGTGCCTTTCAGCAGGAAGCCACCCTGGCCGACCATGTTCTCGAACAACGCCAGGCGACGGAAACCCGTCTGCAGGCCACTCTGGATAAGATCGGCGAATTCGGTAGCCAGTCTCTTGACGTGGCCAGCGCGGCGAAGAGTGATGCCGACGCCACCATCAGCAATAGCCTCAGCCTGCTGTTGATCGTCTGCGTGCTGGCGGTGTTGGCTGCTTTGGTGATCGGTACGTGGGTGGCCTTCAGCTTGCGTCGACCGTTGGCAGCCTTTCGCGAGGTGTTGAAGCAGCTTACCCGGGGTGACATGCGGGTGCGCTTCGATGTCAGCCGCAAAGATGAATTCGGTGAACTCGGCGGTTACCTCAACGAACTGACTCAGTCCTTGCAGACCACCTTCCGTGAGCTGATTGGCTCCGCCGATAGCCTGGCCCAGTCCGCGAGCGATAACGCGGTGGTCAGTGAGCAGACCACGCGGGTAGTGGATGAACAGAAAGATCGTCTGCATTCCGCCGCTTCGGCGATGACCGAGATGGAGAGTACCGTCGAAGAAGTCGCCCGGCGGGCACAGGACACACGTAGCGCGGTGGACGACACCAGCGAACTGACTCACAAGGTGCAGCAGCGAGTGGCCGAGACGATCATCAACATTCGCCAGCAGGCCGAGCAGGTGAACAAGGCTTCGGCGGTCACCGACGAACTGCAGAAATATGGCCAGAACATCGACAGTATCGTCGATGCGATTCGCACCATTGCCGAGCAGACCAACCTGTTGGCGCTCAACGCCGCCATTGAAGCGGCCCGTGCCGGAGAGCAAGGCAGGGGCTTTGCGGTGGTGGCTGACGAAGTGCGTTCACTGGCCAGCCGCACCCAGGCTTCGACCAGCGAAATCCAGGAAATGATCGGTCAGATGCAGGGCAAGATTCATTCCGCCGTGCAAGTGATGAACGAAAGCCAGGTGCAATCCAACAACTGCGTAACGTTGGCCTCTGGCGCCGATGAGTTGCTGGTGGCGATGGGCGAGGCGGTGGGCACCATCCGTGACATGAACATTCAGATCGCTGCCGCCACCGAGGAACAGAGCGCCACGGTGCAAGAAACCAGCCGCATGGTCACCCAGATCAACGACTCCGCCCAACAGGCCGCCGAGGGGGCCGAGCGTACGGCAAGCAGCAGCCAGGGCCTGTCGGACATGGCCAAGGTGCAGCGTGAACTGCTCCATCATTTCAGCGTATGACGCCGGGGAGACCGAACATGAAACAGTGGTTGACGCTTGCCTTGGGTATCAGTTTCCTTACTGCCGGTTTGGCCCAGGCCGCTACGCCGCTGTTGGGCGTGGCCATGGCCAAATACGATGACAACTTCCAGACCATCCTGCGCAATGGCGTGCAGAAACACGCCGCCGTTCTGGATACCGATATCTTCATGGAGGATGGTCATGACAGTGCCGAGTTGCAGATGCGCCAGTTTCGTAATCTGGTCAATTCCAAGGTGGACGCCATAGTGGTCGCGATGGTCAATGCCAAGAGCGCCCCTGAAATGCTGCGTTTGGCCAGTGCGGCGAAAATCCCGCTGGTGTTCGTAAACCGCAACCCGGCCCCCGATAAGTGGCCGGCACAGACGGCATTCGTCGGATCCGATGAGCTGGAGTCGGGCACACTGCAAATGGAAGAGTTGGCCCGCCGCGCCAACTACAAGGGCAATGTGGTGATCCTGGTGGGGGACCCAAGCAACAAATCCTCGTTGATGCGCACCGAAGACGTGGAAAAGGTCGTCGCCAAATACCCGAACATGAAAGTGGTGCAGAAGAAGGTCGGTAACTGGGAGCGTAGCCAGGCGGCCGCCATTGTCATCGATTGGGTCAAGGCGGGCGTAGACTTTTCGATCATCGCTGCCAATAACGATGAGATGGCCATTGGCGCGATCATGGGTCTGGAAAAGGCCGGCAAAAATGCCAAAGACTATTGGGTCGGTGGCATTGATGGCACTCCTGATGGCTTGAAACTGATGGCTGACGGCAAGATGGCCGTGAGCGTGTTCCAGGACGCCATCGGCCAGGCTAATGGCGCGGTGGAGGTTGCATTGCGCCTGGCTCGGGGCGAGCCCCTGGACTCACCGCTGATCTGGGTGCCATTCAAACTGATCACCCCGGAAAATCGCCAGCAGTTTGAATAAGCCCGGTGCATCAGGATGGGATAGGGGCGGCGACCCCTCCTGTGACACTGATCCGCAAGGCTTGGCCAATAGCCTAGGCGCGACTAATTGCGCGGGTATCCTGAGCGCCTTGCTTTTGAAAACTCTCCGGACGGGGTTGATTGCGCGGCCCGGATGGCAAGCCCGGTTTTGACCTGTTTATCGCAGGGTTGCATGCCCGCTCGTTGAGCGTGAGTCCTGGTGACAACTGCTCGATCCGTATGCTGGAGTACTGTCGAAGATCATGTCGCGCATCAACTCGCTGGCGCCGGCGGCGATGGTGCCGGCCATGGCATCGCGGTACAGGCGCGCCACCTCTGAATCAAGCTGATAACCCCGTGCTCCGTGCAACTGCGCACACGCCTGAGCCGCGTTTAGCGCGAGTTCGCTGGCACGCAACTTGAGAATGCACGCGGAGCGCGTATCGAGTTGGCCTTGGCTGTACTGCCATGCTATTTGATAGGCGTAGTGTCGGAGCATCTGTTGCTCGCCGATCAGGTCTGCCAACCGGTGCCTGACGCTCTGCTTGTCGCTCAAGGGGGCACCTTGCAGCTGATGCTGACGCACGAAGCGTTCGAGCAGCGAGATACTGTGGTTGGCGCCGCCCAGTGCCAACAGTCCGGCAACCAGGCGCTCGAAGTCCAGGCCCTGCATGAGGTAGATCAAGGCCTTGCCGGCTTTGCCCAGAAGTTGTCGCGTGGGCACCTTGAGTTGCTGGAAATCCAGGTCGCAAATATCGGCGCTGCGCCAGCCCAGCATCGGCAGTGCTTGTCTGTTCAGCCCTGGGCTGGTGCCGTCGATCAACAGCAGGCTGCTGCTGCCCAAGGCATGGCGGCCCTCACCACTGCGCACCAGGGTGACGATCAGTGACGCCTGCGAACCATTGGCGATGTAGCGTTTGGCTCCGTCGACGATGAACCCCTTTGCCGTTGACAGGGCTTGGCAGCGCAACTGGCTGAGATCGCTGCCGGCCTGCTCTTCGGTGATCGCCAGGGCGGTGATGATGCGTCCTTGGCGAATCCCTGGCAGGTATCGCTGGCGCTGTTCATCGTTGCCGAACAGTTCCAGGTATGCACTGGCCATGTAGGCCTGGACGCCCACGGCAGCACGAATGCCGGCATAACCCAGCGCCCCAAGTTCCTCGAGGAATACGGCACTTCGCATAAAACCTTCGCCTTGCTGCGGCAGGCCGAGCAAACCATGTTCTGCGAGAGTTTGCCAGGCTTGGGGGCAGAGGTGCCCGCGCTCCTCGGCGGCCGGTACCAGCGGCAGGAGTTGGTCCACCAGGATCTGCCGCACATACAAGGCGAAATCTCGTTGCTCGTCGTTCAGATAGGGGCTGTGCATGTTTGGCTTATCTTCATTTCACCGATATCACTCGGTGGGTGGGCAGGATGTCCGTCAAGCGACCGGAGATTTTGAAGACCGCGTTCGGGGTGCCGGCGGCGGCCCAGACTTCATCGAAGGTAAGCAGGTCTTCATCGACGAACAGGGTGATCTCTTGCTTGTGTCCGAGCGGTGGAACGCCGCCGATGACGTACCCGGTCACCTCCTTGACAAAGTCGGCATCGGCTTTGGAAATCTTGTCGCCGAGCAGTCGCGAAATAGCTTTTTCGTTCACCCGGTTGGGGCCGCTGGCAAGCACCAGTACGGGGGCGTTGGCCGCTGTGCGAAAGACCAGCGACTTGACTATCTGGGCTTTTTCACAGCCAAGGGCAAGGGCCGCATCGTCGGCGGTGTGGGTCGATTCGGGCAGCTCCTGAACGGTCAGGGCGTGGCCCCGTTGATGGAGGATGTCCTGAAATTGCTGGGCGCGTTTACTGATGCTCATAAGCGGGTGCTCCTGATGACTGAAGTGTGGCTAGCAGCCGCTGGCGATCGACTTTGCCGGTCGCCGAGAGCGGCAGGCTGTGGCACAGTTGGATGCGGCTCGGGACCATGTAGGTCGGGAGTTGGGTGGCCAACTCCTGGCGCAGGCGTAGCGGGTTGCAGTCTTCGCTGGCGGCGATGACAAAGGCGACCAAGGATTTTTCCCCCTGTGCCGACTCGCTGACGGTGACAAAGCTCTGGCGCACCTGCGGGTGGTTGTTGAGATGATAGGCGACTTCCCCCAGCTCGATGCGAAAGCCATTGATCTTCACTTGGTCATCCTGACGCCCTTGAAATACCAGCGTACCGTCGTCGCGCAAGTAACCGCGGTCACCGGTGCGGTAGAGACGCTCCTGCCGATCGCCGATGCGACATTCAAAAAAACGTTCGCGACTGATTTCCGGCAACCCCAGGTAGCCTGGTGACAGGCCTGGCCCGGCGAGGCAGACCTCGCCGCTTTCTCCACTGTCGCAGAGGCGGCCTTGATCGATCAGGTACACCCGGGTGTTCTGGATCGGCAGACCGATGGGCAGCGCGTTGTCTTCGCTGTGCAGTTCGCGGACCGGGTAGAAGGTAGCAAAGGTGGTGCTTTCGGTTGGCCCATAGACGCTGACAATCTTTTGTGGTCCATACAGCGCCACTGCCTTGGCCATATGCCTTAGGGAGTGGGCTTCGCCGCCGGTGAGCACAGTGCTGACGTTGGCCAGTGCCTGGGGGGCTTCGTCGATCAGGGTGTTGAACAACGCGGTGGTGAGGAACAGCACACTGATGCGCTGTGCCTGCAGCAGCCGTTGCAGGCTCGAAACGCGAATGAAGGCTTCCGGGTACAACACGCAAGTAGCGCCGAGCAGCAGCGCGCCCCAGATTTCGAAGGTGGCGGCATCAAAGGTGACGGGCGCCAGCTGTAGCAGGCGGCTTTGTTCATTCAGCGAGACGTATCGAGCGTTGTACACCAGCCGGGTGATACCGCGGTGAAGAGTCGGTACGCCCTTGGGCTTGCCAGTGGAACCTGAGGTGAAGTTGATGTAGGCGACGCTGTCGGCATTCGTCGTCGTAGGTGGGTTTGCGCTGGCCTCGGCTGCACCTTGCAGCGCCTCGAGGATGATCACCTGATAACCTGCGAAGCGCGGGTCGTGCCTGGCGTCAGCGTTGCCCAAGAGGCAAGTGCAGTGCGCCTGGCTGAACAGTTCATGGATGCGCGCTTGCGGCCAGACCGGATCCAGCGGCAGGTAGGTCGCGCCGGCCTTGAGAATCGCCAGTAGAGAGATGATAAGGTCCAGGCTGCGAGGCAGGCTCACCGCTATCACGCTGCCGGGCTGGACACCCTCGGCGATCAGGTGCCAGGCGAGCAGGTTGGCTTGCGCGTTCAACTGCTGGTAGCTCAGTTCACGCTCCTGGCAGATCAGCGCCACAGCCTGGGGCGAGCGTGCGGCGACGGCGGCGAACAGTTCGCCGACGCTGGCGCTATCGGGGTAGGGCTCCTGTGTCTGGTTGATGTGAGTGTGCAGGGTTAGTGCCGAAGTACTGTATTCAAGCGTTTCCATGCTGGTCCCTCATCCGTGCGGTTATGCTTTTCAGCAGTTGCTGGCGATGGCTGTCGAGGAAGAAATGTCCACCCTCGATCTCAATCAGCTCGAAGGCGCGGGAGCTATGTTTGGCCCAACCGATCATGCTGGCGTGCCGGTCGATGGGATCCAGGCTGCCAAAGTAGGCATGGATAGGGATCTCCAGCGGGGCAGGGTGCCAGTCGCTCCAGATCTCCGAGAGCTGCATGTCGCTGCGCAGTACCGGCAGCATCAGGCGCATGAGCATCTCGCTTTGCAGGACCGCCGGCGGCGTACCGCCCATGGTCTGCAAGGCGTGGTGAAAGTCCTCTGGACTGAGTTGATGCAGATAGGGCTGCGCTTGCGGGCTGGCCGGGCTGCGGCAGCCGCTGATAAACAACAATTGGGTCTGGCCGGGATAGAGGTGTCGGGTCTGTTGGCTGAGTTCGTAGGCCAAGCGTGCGCCAAAGCTGTGCCCATAGAACGCATGCGGCGAATCCAGGTACGGCGCCAGTGCCCGCAGACAGTCTTCGAGCAGTGATGACCAGTTCTGGTAGGGCGGCTCTTTTATCCGGCAACCGCGTCCGGGCAGACGTACGGCGAGCAATTCCACATCGGCATCCAGATCTTCCACCCAGCTACGAAACAGATCCGGATTGCCACCCGCGTAGGGAAAGCAAATCAGGCGCAGGCGTGGATGGGCGAGTGGCTTGGGAACCAGCAGCCAGCGCTCGTCGTACGAAGGCCCGGACATAACCTCAACTCTCCGTCAATGCATTGAGGTGCATGCTGTTGCGCTGGATACAGGCGGCAATGTCCTGTATCCGGCCTTGGGCGAAGAGGTCTTCGGGGGGCAGGGTGTCCTCGCCGAAATGCTCCTCTGCCTTGGCAATCAGCTTGATGGCACTGAGAGAAGTCCCGCCGACCTCGAAGAAGTCACTCCCGGCGTCTACTATGCGTAGCCCCAACTCACGACAGGTGCTGATCAACCAAAGCTCAATTTTGCCGATTTCTGCGACGTTGCTCATGGTTCGTTCTCCTCTGATAGGGGCTCAGCGCCGTGGAAACTGAAAGTCGTTGCAGGTGCGGTCAACAAAACGGTTGTGATGGAAAGTGTCTTCGCCCGATACCAACACACAACCGAATTTCTCCAGGCTGGTCTGGCCGCCGAATTCTTCGAGGGTGTCGGAGTGAGGATAGACACGGACCGAAGTGGGTAGGTAGCGGGCGGCGAAACCCAGGCGCATCTGTTCAGTCAAACCGCTGTGGGGATGGGAGGCATGCATCAGGGTGGACCAAAAGATGATGAACTGGCCTTGACGCATGACCATCGATTGAGCTTTAGCTTCGTCAGGTCTCCAGTTAGGGTCCTTCTGCAACTGTCGATAGTCGTAACCAAAGAAGCCGCGGCGCACGCCACCCTTTTCCAGTTTGTTGATCGCATCGGCGTCGTATTCCATGGTCTTCGATTCATCGTAGTTCATGGTCCGGTGGGTCCCCGGGATGAACTGCAAACAACCGTTTTCCACGCTGGCCTCGGTGAGTGCGGCCCAGACTGTGATGGTGCCGCCGAATTGGGCATCTTCCGGCCAGATGATTTGCGGATGCTTGGAACCGGCCACGTTGGAGAAGTTGTCGGCCTGGTGCCAATCGGTGCCTTCGTCACCGGGATACTTGGGGAAAAACTCGGTGCGCCAGCAGAGCGTATCGCGACCTAGGATACTCGCGACCCGATCAACGATCTCCGCTCGGGTGATGTGCTCGGCGAGGAAGTCAACGTCCAGGTGACGATCATAGTTAGCCAGGTTGGTAGCCCCGGAGACTGCCTTGTCTTGGCTGTAAATGGCTTTCTTGGTATTGATCAGCTTGGGCCGGAGGGCTTGCAGCTTCTTCTCCATTTCGTCCTTTTGATAAAGGTCGAAAGGCCCTATGTAACCGTCGCGGTGAAATTTTTCCAATTCTTCCTGGCTGAGACTGAAATCAAGATTGCGGCAACGCGCTTGCTCTTCCATGTAAAACCTCAGTTAGTTGGGTGGGTGAAACGGTTAATCATTCATGCTTCTATCTAGGTAGTTCTTTATGTTGTTAGAAACCTGCGGCAGGTGTTTTTGCAGCGCTGAGGCGACCGCCTTGCTGTTTCTGGTTTCAGCCAGCGAGACCCGCACCTTGTGATCGTCCAGGGCCTCTTTCTGCCTGCCCCAGGGCGGCAGTAGGTTCGTGGGGCTCGGTGAGATTCTGGCTGACTTGCGGCGTCAGTCCGCGCGTCAGCGGCATCGCCAACGCGGTACAGACCAATGCCATTAGCAGAAGCGCCGTTAGGCAGCTTTGCGAAATGATTCCTGCGTCGTAAAGAGCGCGAAGCACCACGATCTCCATCAGCCCCTTGCTTTGCATCAGCGCCCCCAGCTGCAACGCTTCGCGCCAACTCCAGCCCCAGGCGCGTACGGGGAGCGCTGTGCTTATGATTTTCAACCCGCTCCCCACCAGTACGCTGAGCGTAAAAAACATCCAGGGTGGGGGCGCTGTCACATCAAGGCTGAGTCCCGCCGAAACAAAGAAAAATGGCAGCAGCACCGCATTGCTGAACGGGGCGGTCAGCTTTGTGAAGTACCGACGAAGAGCTCGGGGCAGGAGCATCCCAAAAATGAAAGAGCCAATCACCGCATGCAAACCGAGCATTTCACTGAGGCTGGCGGATAAGAACAGGCCCACGAGCACAATGCTTAACGCACTCGTCGATAGCTCCGTTGCCTGAGTCAGGCGGTCCAGCCACTTGCGCAGCCACGGACGAAGCATGAACCCGATTGCCACCAGTACTGGGCATAGCAACCAGATCCAACGGCTGTGTGAGGTGCTTGGTTGTGAGGTTGCAAGCATCAGAATAGTCAGGCAGCTCCACAGCAGCAGGTCATTGATGGCGGCCAAACTCAGCGACATTCGGCCGAGCCGACTGCTGGACAGGTTCATCTCGTGCAGGATGGCCGCCAGGACGGGCAGGGCCGTTACGCCGAAACAGATCGAACCTGCGACGGCGAAGACGAATAGCGTTGTGTGCCCGCCCATCAACTCTGGCCACTGGCCCCCGGCCCACCAGGCAAACACACCGCCCCCCAGGGCAGGAATGAGGTAACTCAAGAAACCGACGCGCAGTACCTGACGAGCCTGGTGCTTGAGTTCATCGAGCTCCAGTTCCAATCCGGCGATAAAACCAATGCAGACAATCGCCAACGCCGAGAGACTTGATAAGGCGACTGCTGTGTTGGGTGGAAATACCGCGCTATAGAGCTCCGGGGCCAGGCGGCCGAAAAGGCTCGGGCCGATTAACATCCCACATAGGATCTGTATCAGTACCAACGGCAAGAAGCGACGCAGCGGTAACCAAAACAAAAAAGGTAGGCTGAAGATTAACGACGCCTGAATCAGGAAGTTCATAACAAGTATCCTGTGGATGAGGCGATATATCTGACAGTTCAGATGCGAAATATGCCAGGCATGAGTCTGGCTTTACTGGACTCCAATTAATTTTTTAAAACAATAAAACACTACTTGGCCTGTGCACCTTGAATGGCTCGGCGACACAATCCACAAGGCTGAAAAATTTTGTGCAAGGACTCGCTTCCATGCGTCGTTATCCAGGGTTATCAATCAGCTAATTCAATAGTGCATCGTGCGACATGAGGGGGCGTGTTATGCATGTTGTGTAGCATTTTTTACAATACCGTGATCCTCACTCCACGTGTCTCGATTTCACTTATTCTACGCACAAACATTTAAGCAAAACCGAGCGTTAGATTTTTTAAGGGGATGCGAGTAACGCTTAACGGACTTGACGTTGTTGAAGATTTGCTTAACAGGACGTGGAGTGAAGGGATTTGCTAGCAGTATCAATGATCCGTTGCCCCACCAGATCATTGACGAGCGAGTGGTTCATCCAGCTATGCCAGTAAAGGGGTTCTCTATAACTGCTTTGCGGCATCAGGTTGACCAGCTGTCCGTCCTCGAGAAACGGCGCAGCGATATCCGCTGGCATCAGCGTGTAGCCAAGCCCCGCCAGGACAGCGTCCTGAACCATGGGTAATGACGGCAGATAATGACAAGGAAATCGCTCGATCGTGACACCGAGCAATATGCGCAGAAAAGCGCTATGGCGCGTGTCGTTGCGCCCTCGGGTGATTGCCGGCGCGTCCAGCAGGGAATGCACCCCCATGCCTTGGGCCAGGTAGCGGCGCATATAGTCAGGTGTACTGACGCAGTAATACTCCATTGCCCCCAACGGCTGGACCTCAAAACCATCGAGCGTATCGGCAACGACCGAGACACAGCCTTGCACGTCACCGCGCTTGAGAATATTCAGGCTATGGCAACGATCATCGGAGATAATTTCTACGCAAACCTGTTCCGTGCGCATCAACTCGATCAAGAGCGGTGCGAACCATGTATTGAGTGAATCGGGATGCACGCCAATGGCAATTTTTGAGCTTGCGTGGTTTTTCCGCGAAAGCAACCTCAGAACATCATGTTCAAGCGAACGCAGCGCCGAGACGTGCTGCAATAAGGCCTGGCCGGCTGAGGTAGGATGGATAGGGCGCTCTCGAATAATCAAGATGGTTGAAAGGGAATTCTCCAGAGACTTAATACGCTGTGAAATGGCGCCGCCGGTGATATTAAGAGCCGATGCTGCGCGTTCAAAGCTCTTATGTTCTATGACGCAGGCAAATGCCTCTAGCTGTTGGCGATCCAGCATGTCAACCTCCCTGTAAGCCATTAAGCATTAATAAAATTAATAACGCATAGTCGTGAATGCTCGCAGGGTCATGGCAATACGCCATCAACCTGCATTTCACACTGGCAATAATCCGAAAATCGAATTGCTTGAATAAGGAGAACTATCGAGGGCACCGCACCGGGCGGATCAAAATCGCGAGCATGCCAAATCCAGTTGGCTATCGAAGCTGTATTGTTTTCGATACAGGTCGCGCTATCTGCCCTTACGCCGTTATAGTTCTAACGACTATATTTTTATTCGGCACAGAATAGCTCCTTTGCCCCTCGCCAAACAAGCCCCCAAATCTGCCGAATTCCAGTTTCACCATCCGCAGCGTGGGGGGGCGTGGAGCGACGGAAAAGGTGCCGTCGCAGCTATGCCGATTCGGGCAACCAGATTATCGGCGTGACGACTGCTTTGGAGCCAGACGGCGTAACCATCGACACGATTCATGATTTAACAAGTGGGCGATGTCAGATGTTCATAAGTAGCTCACAGGCCCGAAATTGCTGGCTCAATGTTCTCGGAATTAACTCGCCTGTTCATCGATTGATGTTCATAGACCTAGTTTCCCCGACATCCCTAGCCTTGCCACCCCGACCTCTCACGGTCCCAGTCCAGCGGCTGATGGATGCTAGTTCAAAAAAAGAGGAGGGCAGGCACTGATGCTTGCCTGCCGCTATCGAGTCTTCGAAATCAAGTTCAGTAAGGCTTATATCTTTTGACTCTGCCGGTACCGCGAACAATGCTGCTCAAAGCATTGCTGTCTGCGAACGCCAATCGTGCGCGCTTGTCGCTGTTGTGCTTGGCGCTGATCAACATGGCATTGCTGTAAACGGCCGCTCCGCTGGCAGACTTGGCAATAATGTGATCGACCTGAGGTGTGAGATCATGACCACCTTCGACCAGTAGACCAACCCGCTGGCCTGGAATGCGGTACTTGTCGGTGTACACAGGGTCAACGATGGCGTCGCTTATAAGATACCCATCGTTGAGAACGCGGTTGACTGCGCGGATAGTTTCGATCTGCGTGCTTGAGAATTCGGCTGCCTGCGACAGTATTACGCGGTCATTCCAATGCGCAAGCTGCTTGGGGTCATCCTTGACGGACTTCCACTCGGCATAATCGAGGAACGCGTAAGGCCTTGCCGCGGCAGGAAAAACGGGGAGCCGTCGGTAAGAGGGAAACCCTACAGTATTCAACTGGTCCTGGATGTCCCAGCCTGCGTTTGTCATTTCGTCGATGAGTGCGAGGTATTCGGCCTTCTTCGTCGGGTCGGCACCGCCGATGATAGGCGCTGGCTTTGGATGCAGAATAGGCCACGTGCGTGTGCGATTGACGTGCAGGCCGGCCAGGACTTTCGTGATAATCGTGAACCGCGTGGGCACACGCTGTTCTTCGGAAATTTCGGTAGCGTAATCGCAGGTGATGGCCACTTCGCAATTACCTCCTGCGGTATCCACCCAGCTCTCAAGCTCACGCTCGAATTGGCGCCATATACCTCCCGAGTTGAATGAGCCATACATCGGAACCAGGTTGCTCGAGGACTCGGGCCCACCAAACTCCAGAGCAATGAGGTGTCCTCGGTGGCAGTCTTCGTGCCGGGTGTCAGCCACTCCACCTTCATACATCGAAAGAGGCAGGACCGTGTTGTTTCGTGGAGTTGGCGTGTGAGGCTTCACCCCCGGTGACATCTCGGCAACGAGCCGTTTCACACGCTGGCGGGCTCCACCCTTGAAATTTTCAGGAGGATTGCTGAGGAACTGTACGAAGCGCATGGTCCTTCCTTGGAATGAGTGGATAGCCAAACAAACTGGGGAAATCGTACAGGGAGTGTGAACAGCGAAGCAAGGTGTGTTGCACCAATCGCGATATAAGTGGAAAGCCCCAAAGCCCCGTATTTCCTAGGCCAAACCGAGCCCTTTGATAAATGAGTGGAATCATTTATGGTTTTTCCACTGAAGAAACAAAATAAATCGTGATTTTCCACCAATTATTTTCACCAGATTCGTGATTTTCCACTGATTGATTGAAGCGATTTTTGAACCAATATGTACGTAATTCACGCAAAGTTTTCAGCTGGACGAGATGGGGTAGAGCGGGTCACTGCCACGCCTTTCCATCAAGGCATTAGTGGTCGTCTTGGCTCACCTTCCTGCGACTCGGCAGGGTAATAGGGGAGCACTCGTGCTCATCTAGCGGCAATCAAAACCGACCGTTATCCATCTTCAGCTACTCGCGAATGCCGCGCCTTGTCGCCATATCAAGACATCGCATGTTGGCGATAGCATCCTGACCCCATAGCCGCTGGACGCACCTCGTTCCTCATGGAGTCGACGCTGCTCTAATTAATGTTTGCCTTACAGTCGAATGATCCGAATGCGCTGCCAAGGACTCTGGCGGCGGGGGAGTGCACGTAACCCCTGTTGTCCTTTGCTATCATCCATCTCTAACAGCCGATCAGACTCCAGGCGCAGTTTGCTGAAATCCTGCTCAGCATCTTCATAGCTGAGCTTCAGAGTATCGCGGAGGAACGATGCCTCCAACGACGATGCTGAGTGTGAGGTCGCAAATGGCCACCCCGTAGATAGGGGGTAGGCCTCCGAGCTGATGAGGCCTATTGCCTTTTCCAACGGCAGCGATCCAGCTGATCCTCTGAGTAAGGGGCATCCGCTGTGGTGCAGCTGGTGATTGCTGTTGGATGTGATCAAGCCCTACCTGCGCGATATGCGTGATTTGTTTACACATTCACGGTGCTGCCCAGGTCTAGTAGAGCCAATGGCTGAGCTCGTCCAGGTTAGCCACGATGAGCTGCTGGGCGCTTGGTTTCATATGCATTTTGGCGGTATCGATCTGGTAGCGATTCAAGACGTACTGAACTAACGCGCCGCGGGTTTCTATCATCAACTGTCCGTTCTCCATTCCGTAATCGGCTTCGAGAATGGCCCGCTGCCCAGCCTTCAATCTCGAATCCGCTTCCAGGATCACTGTCGCCGGCGTCGTCCACCCGGGGTCGAGCTGACGTGAATGCTCTGTGAAATCATTCATCAGCTCCGGAGTACCCCGAAACCGACTCAATACAAAATCACGATACTCACCATTTTTCTCGCAGTATGCACGCACGTGCCAGCGCATGCCGGTATGGATAAGCGTATGCGGCGCAATGAGTCGGGTTTCCCCATCTGGCGTTTTGAAAGAAGCGTACTCACACTCAAGTCGTTGACCTTCTCGACAAGCCTTCAATAACGGCCTAAGCACTTCGGGGCGGATAGAGCGATCCTGCACGTCAAGGATGTCAATGTGCGCATACGCCAACGTCAGTCCTTCAATGTGTGGAGCCCGCTCGTGATTCTGGTTCAGCAGGTGCAGATATGCACTTGCACTTTCCTTCATGAACAGCGGTTTGAAATGCTTGGTGGGTACGTAACCTTTTAGGTGCTTGTCATACGATAGATTTCGGGGCGCATGCTCATCGATGTAGGTGTTGATGTCCTTCGACGCCTGCTGACGACTGATGCCAAAGCTCTGCATCAAGTGCCCCGTGGTCAGGCGACCTTCCCACCAGGCAACGGTCTCTATCAGTTTGTAACGCAATGCCAAATCCCAGCGTACAGCCTCAATCGCTTTCGCCCGTTTCATACCGTCCCCATGTGCTCGAAAAGTTTACCTGTATGCGTAAACACCGTAGATGTGTCTGGTATATCTACATATCGTTGAGTGAGAGCGCAAGCACCGTCGAAGGAGTAGATGGACGCTGCGAAGGGATGCCGAGAAACCGTCGGCGGTATTGATACGAGGTTAGCCAGAGAGGCAGCTGATGTCGCAACTCATCAAAATTGTACTGATCGATTCACTATGTGCGGGCGCCAAAGCAGAGCTTGTCATGGAAGGTAACACCAGCGTCACGGGTGAAAACGGAATCGGAAAGTCGTCCTTCATAAAGCTCATCCCTGTGTTTTATGGCGCGTCTCCAGGGCGCTTGGTGAAGGCTGGAACCAACCGTGAGAGCTTTGCCAACTGGTATCTCCCACGTTCCTCGAGCTTCATCGTGTTTGAATACGTGAACTTTGCTGGCGATGCTCGCTGCGCGATCATGCATCGTAGCGGGGAAGGGTATGCATATCGACTGGTATCAAGCGCTTGGAGCCCGGAACTTCTCTACCGCGACTATGATGCAGGCCTGTTGGTACTTCCAGGCGAACTACATGGCCACCTGACCCACCTTGGGATCGCCTGTTCCCCTGAGCTGCAACCGTACCACTACCGGCAGATCATTCAATTCAATAGCGGCACAGCCCATCTGGAGAAAATCACCGACGCTACCAAGCGCAAGCTGATCGTGAGTCTGCGGATGGGCTTCTCACTCGCACCAAAGCGCAAGGACTTCAACGGCATCGATTTTGTGACTCTGGCGCTTATCGAGAGCGGCGGCACCTTCGACACGATGAAGGCAACCATGGCCGAAATCCTTCAGCAGGACAACGCAGATCCAAGCCGCACTCTAATGATGCTCAACGCGCAGCCGTTCAGGAATGTCATTGATAACCGCGCGGGCTATCTCCTGATGGAGTCGCTGAAACCCGTGATATTTGAAATGAATCGCCACTGCCACGAGTTTCGTGCAGTCCTGCGGCAGTTGGGCGTGCACAAGCGCCGAGCACTCATGGTCGAAGAGAAACTCAAGGAACGACAAAACGGTCGAGTGGAAGCGCTGGCCCAGCTCAGTTCAGAAGATGAGCAGCTACAAAACCGTAACCGAGATCATATGAGTGCACTCAGCGGTCTAAAGGGCGAAACTCAGACCCTGGTGACAGAGGCGGAGTCCTGGCAGCATCGGTTCAACGAAAAGCGGGATCGCTACCTGCAAAATCGTACACAGGCGCTCTCGGAGGAATTCGACCAGCTTGGGGAGATACGAGACCAGCTACACCTCAAGCAAGAACACCAGGTCAAATTGAACCGCCAAGGGGCTGACATCCGAAGCGTGTTTCTGGAACTCGAAGCGGCTGCGAAGCAGGCTGCTGCTGATGGAAAGAGTGCTGCGTTCTCCAAGTACCATGCGTCCTCACACGCGATCCAACAACGGCATCAGGAGTTGTCCGCTACTCAAGATAAATTGCTTGATGAGAGACGGGTCGCTCATGAGGACGAGCTCGCCGTGCACCAGCAAGAACAGCTCCAGGCAACTGGTACTCAGGCTCGCGAGCTTGCACGTGCTGAACAACTCAAGTCCCTCAGCGCGCTTCCTGACGCCCAGATCGCGCTGGATGCGTCCCAAAAGGGTATCAATGAGCAAATGCTGCTCATTGCCGAGTTTCAAAACGCGCTGAGTGTTGTGTCAGCCGAGGTAGAGAGCCTATCGCTGGAACGACAGACCCGCGCTGCGGAGTATAGCGGCTTGCAAGCCAGGCGAGACGCGCTGGTCGAGTCCAGAAATACCATCAAGCTGCAGATCAACGCCGGTGCCGAAACATTGCTTGGTTTCCTGCGACGGCATCACCCTACCTGGACAGATAATATCGCTCGACTTGTCCCGACAGAGACGTTGATGCGTACGGATTTGAATCCCGCGCTGCTAGAGGCAGTTCAAGAAAGTCTCTACGGTGTTGAGATCAATCTCGACGTGCTCCCCCAGACCACTGTTGCCAGTGTTCACGCTCTCGAAGCTGAGGTCGTTTTATTGACCACCCAGATTGGAGCGCTCGGCACTGATATGGAGGTGATAGAGCGACAGCAGCGAGGAGTAGAAGATCGCCTGCGCCAGACAGGTATCCGGGCGTCGGCAGCTCAAAAAGAACTGACCAATGCGATTCTGGATCTGGAGACGCTAAAAGGGGATCACGCCGGTTTGGTTGATCGGGCTCGCGACGAGGTCGTGCAGGAACTCGAGATACAGGCGGCCCGCGTCTTGGAAGCAGCACATCGGCTTGAATTGATCGCCAGCCACCTAGACAGTTTGAAAAAACGGCACAGGCAGGAAATTAGTGACCTGCAAGGTGAAGCAGACAAGTCTCGACTGCAGTTGACTCAGGATCAGTCTCGGGCCGAGCTGGAACTGCAGACCGCAGAAGAACGGGTCGACGCCACCCTCGCGGCGGAACTGGAACGAGCTCTGGCAGATCTTGAAGCCCAGCTCAAATCAGCTGGAGTTGATGACACGGCGAGCAAGCGGCTTGGCGCCGAGATTGCTGAGCTGGAGAAAACGATCAAACGTTTAAGGGATCATGAATCGGAGATCGATGGCTATCGACTTTGGGTTAGAGAATCAGTACCAGCAGTTCCTGAACGTAAGGCGGCGTTGGCTCGCGCAATCGCAGAGTTTGAGCGGATCAGTCGCGCCATTGAACAATGGCAACTTGAGCTACGGGCTGCGCAAAAAACGATTTCCGAGCGTCGCAAGGCATTGGTCACCGAAGGGCACGCCGATGACCAGGAGCTAGGTGCAGTATCACGGGTACTGCGCGATCTTGAACAGATTGACGCAGCCGCTGAGGCCCACTTGGGTTCTACGCTGAAGGCTGCAGACATCGAGGATGAGGTCGGCAAGCTCAAACGTCGCAAATCAGAACACCACCGCAAAGGCGCCGAGCTTTATCGCGACGTTCACCATCGTTTCGTCAGAGAACGGCTGGTGCATACGCCGCAGGGCGCGGCCATCGAACAGATCATCAATCACGCCTCAAACAGTGCATATGTGTTTGAGCTGGCGTGGTTGGAAGCCGCTGCGAATCTCCAGGAATACATTGAGATATCTCACCCTGACCAGAAAACCAAGCTGATTATTCAGGCTAAAAACCTCTCAGACGAGCTCTGCGATAACCGCTCGAAGCTGCAGCACCTGCACCGAAGCATTTTGAAGTTAGGAAAGGACGCGACAGAGAAGGCGAGCGAGGTACTCGGCTCTTTCGCCCAAATCCGCCAGTTTGAGTTCAAAGTTTCATCACGCATCCATGAGATGTCGTTTTGGGACGACATGACGAACTACGAGCAGCAGTACAAGCGGTGGAGTGGGATGGGAGGTGATTATCTACCAACTGATGGCTTCATGGACGCCTTGCGCACCGTGGAACGCCAGATTGAAGGCGGTGCGTTCACGTCTAAGCTTTCCGATTGTTTCGATGTCTCCGTCACCTGCAACGACCAAGGCAGGGTGAAAGTCGCGACAAATAACGCGGAGCTGATCCACCTCAGCAGCACAGGGCTGACGAAGATCATCGTGGCCATGATCTACGTATCGCTGTTCGAGCTTTTGCGAAATGAGGCGGATTTTCAGATGTCGATCCCCATCGACGAAGCATTGGAGCTGTCACCAGAAAACTACGTTGCGCTGGTCAACTACTTCAATGATCGCGGGCTTTCCATGTTGGCATGCTTTCCTGGAGGCGCGCCGGAGCTGCTCCGGCAGTTTAATAATCGGTACAGCCTGGAGCGCCGGTCTGACACCGATTCGATTGTGGTCAAGGAGTACGGTATGGAGGAAAAGGACGAGCTTGATGACCTTAACGATGCACTGGGAAACGATGATCGGAAGGATGCACAATGAGCCCCCTGAGAGACGTACTGAGTAAGCTTCTTGCCGGGGGCTTCATTTGCCAATATGCCTATCCAGAGCTTCACCGCCAGCTACGAGAGGCTGATTTTGCGGCCTGCGTTGAGAGTGCGCTCGCGCCCCTGGGGCGAAAATTGGCAACACTCGGTGAGCCCGAGGCTCCCGATACGTTCTTTGCACGGTTTATTGACCTTTCTGAACCTGTAGATCGAGAAGCGGCAACGGCGCAACTGATCGAGCTACGCGACCAGATTCGGCCTTGCCTTGAATTCATCCGGCTAATCAATCGTGCGGGACGCAGTGAGACATGCCTGGCCCCGGGCGACGTCATTTCATTCGCCGACATGCTGGACTCAATCGAGAATCATCCCACCTACCGTACGCAGCTCTGGGATCTCAGCGGGTACGACTTTTTCAACAAATCCAAAAGCGGTAAGGACAACAACGACAGGCTCAAACTTGTCCTTCGCGCATTGGCTGACGCCGGGTACATCGTCAAGCGCAACAGCGAGTCGGCGAACTACATCGCCACAGGCAAGATGGGCTACGTTCATACGATCTTGGCGTGGATAGCCGAATACAACTCGCTCAGCCTCGACATCGGTGCCAGCGACCAATCGCATACTGAACATCAGGGAGGGCTCAATTTGTGAAGGAGCCAGACTGGATCGAGCTGGGTGATGCACTCACACGAAATGCACCTTTTCTCGAAGCATTAGCGATGGCAGACGAGGACGGAGTGGCGCTGCCTGAGCGACGGACAAAGGGGATTTCCTATCTGATGTCCAAAGGGCTCATCGAAGAAGATGATGAGCTCTACTACCTCAGTGGCTTGCTGCTGGAGGTCGGCGCGCAAATTTCGCTTCAGGGCTTTGGTCGTGCTGCTCCTGACCTGAAAGAGTCCCTCATAGCCATTGAGCAGCACTGCGAGGCATACCGTGACGCCAAAGCGGCCAACTCCTCCAATGAGGCCGAACAGCACCTGAAACGATTGACGTACAGCTGCCGTCAAGTCACGAACCACTTACGTAACGAGCAAGCGCAAACCCGAGCGTTCATCGAAGGGGGGTATGGGTTCTCTCCACGGCTGCGAGATCGGCTGCGAGATATCAATAATGCGATCAACAGGCTCAAACGGCTCCACGAAAACCTGGGTTTGTTCACTCATGTAGGCCTTTCAAGTATGGCCGGCAGTGATCGTTCTCTACGGCGTGTCCTCCTGGATAACCTTCTCGGTGCTGTTTCACGAAACCGCCTCGCTCTGGACGAGATGATCGGACGCTTAGATCGGCTGAGTTTGGCGGTGCGTAAGCGCAATCACATGCGCCAGATAGCTCATGCGGTTGACCTGTTCCTTCAGGCGGGCAACCCGATTGATCTGGAACCGCTGTTTGACGGCAGAGACACGGCTGCCTGGGTTCCGGCCGTGGAAATGACCTTGGCGGGTAGCGCGTACTGTGACGTCGAGGCAGGGGAGAGCCTGGAGCAGTTAGAACTGTTGATAGCCTCACTCCCTCCTCCGAAAGAGCGACGAATCGAACAGCCCGCGAAAGCTCGTGAGTCGAAGGCCGTGATTCCAGCCGAAGAGGCCCCCAAGGCTCTTGAGAAACCCTTCGCGCGTGATCATCTCATGCGCATGCTTGAGGCCCTGAACAAGACCAATCAAGCGCAGTCTGCAGTTGCCTATTGGAGTACCCATGGCGACAGTGACATCTCGATGAGCATCTGGCTTTACGCGCTGGATGGATACGTTCGTCTGCAGTCGGCGGTAGCCAAGGTGCGACACAAACCGCTCAACTACCGGCTCAACCCGACTTATGCCCCATACCCGCGCATATCTGCCAACCGGCGTGTCATTGACCTGATTTTGGAAAGAGCTGAGCGGCGATGAGAATTTTTGACAACATCAGGGCCATCAAACCCGTGGTGATTGCAATCAGGCAGGACGCGTGCAAGGTGAAAATCAACGCTACCTGGTTGTCCCTGCACACAACCTACTGCATTGGCAAAAGGCTTGGGGCTACCTACCTGACGCTGACAAACGCTGAATTGCACACCGTGCGCATGATGCTAGAGAGGGAAACAGGCATAGACGCTCTGGTTGTTAGCATGGAAGAGCTAGAGGGTGACCGCTTGGCTCTGGCCAAAAAGTCACGTAATGAGAAATTGGCTCGATTGAGGCCCGGGGATTTCGTTGTCATGGCCGCGTCGCTGTCCGGACAAATCCAGTTGGCAACTGGCGTTTACAGCCACCCGGCCGGAGGCACTCTGAACGTACCTGCAGAGGAGCTTCACGGCCTCGATACGGTGATTCTGGTAGAGAACCAAGCTGTGATGTTCGCGGTCAACGAGTACCACTGGCCAGGCAATGTCATGCACCTACCCATGCTCTTTCGTGGGAGTCCTCAAATCACACCGGCCGCAGTGACGAGAGCTCTTGCCGGCGTAAGAAACGTCATCTGTTTCCCCGATTTCGACCCTCAAGGTTGGATGAATACGCTGACTACAAAAGCACAGGGTATTGTCGTGCCGTCGGCGAACACGATTGCCGAAATCGTCGCCTCCAATTGGGACAAGCCACAGGATTATGAAAACCAGGATGTTGCGCGTGAATGGCTACAACGCGCGACCATACCTATGGTGCAAGACATGCTGTTGAAGAAACTGGCATTGTCGCAGGAGTCCATGGCAGGTATGGAGCTGGAATATCTACCACTTAACCCAACGGGTGCTAGCGACGACATTAATTGTAATTAGTGCTCAGTCCTGGAGGGTGCCAGGGCGTGGAGCCCTGGCACCGTAGTCACACGTTCATACTTCCCGGGACGAAATGCTAGACGATGACAGAAGGGGCCCCTCTAGTCCGGCTCAAATCCCCTCAGTGGTAGGTATCTGTCTGACAGACCTTGCTGATAGCATCACCCGAGGCAGGAGCCGTATGCGGTAGTTCCGCGCGTACGGATCTGTGCGGGGGGCGGCAGGTAACTGCCGTCCCTACCGCGACCTCTTTGCCTATGCTACGACTCCAATACTTGAGATAATTGGATAAAGTGGCGCGCATCGACAAGACTCGCTACACGATAGAAACAGGGGGGCACCCGTCTGTATGTATCGCCGACTTATAAACCATATTCACGGTGAAGCATGATCACGCGCGGACATTTAATTGGCGAGATAGTTGACGGGCTCGCAACTATTTCACAGCAGGTATCTACTCGGTGCCAGCTTGGACTTACCGATCTCAATCGCTATCTTGAGGATTTTTTTAAGGACTTCTTAAATGAGACTCTCTCATTGCTCTTGTGTAACCTTAATGACGATAGAAGCAATGAGCCAGGTCTAGACCTTGGCGATGAGGTCGCCTCAATTGCCTTTCAAGTTACATCAACAAAAACCTCTCAAAAGATCAATAAGACTCTCAAGGTGCTTTTTGAGAAAAAAACTGGTTTCACCGAAGTCATCGTACTGATAATCGGAAAGAAACAATCGACATACACTATTAATTCGGCGTATGCAAAAGCATTAAGTTTCACCGAGAAGAATATCTGGGATATAGACGACCTATGTAGGAAGACTATATCCCTTCCACTTGATCGTTTGCAGGCTCTCTATGACCTTGTCCGTCGCAACTTGACAAGGATTCGGATTGAGCTGGAGATCCCCGATGAAGATGGTAATTTTGCAACATCAATAGATTCGTATATTGAGAGAATCCCTAAGCCGCAGTTTTCGGATTTCAAGAAATACTATGCCTATCAACAGAGGGTTGAAGAGAATTTTGAGCACTCGCTGAGCGAAGTCAGGGAACACTTTAAAAGCTTCGCCCATAAGCTGGCCGAACTGCCGAGAATCACTCGAGAGTTCTATGCTTTTCTTCTGGAGCGCAGAGAAATGGACGACAAAAAGACCCCAAGCGGAAGCTTCTATCGTGCGTGCTTATGGTTAAACTACAACAAGCTTGTAAGAACCTGCAAATTCCCCGGCCTGAGGGAAGAGCTTATATTGCTTGACGAGCACGGCTTCGCAGATATTGAGGAGCAAGAGAGCAACCAAAGCCCATTCGTTAGAATTTTCGCTCCGATAAAAATTGACGGTTTTATATATGAGCTCGTCGATTACATTGAGGCCAAAGGCATAGGATACAAAAAGCCAATTGTCTCACTGGATTTCAGCGGATTTTGATAAGTTAATGCAAGTTACGTTTTACCGTCTCGTGCCTCACATTGCCGCAAGAGTATGCGTGTATCAGCTTCCGGCAGGATCCGTGGATCATAGTCAGCTTTCAGTCAGAAGAGAGCTCTCCTTCAACTTTGAAAATTCCTGCGTATTCTCTTGGAATACTGACGGGATATTAAATAAATGGAGCCCTGTATAAATATGAGCAATAATCGTGAGCCGTGGTTTTCCTTGCGAGATCTTCGCTATTATCGGCAGGGTGAGCATGCTATCGATAATGTTCATCTTCTTTTTCCATTGGGAACAGGCGAGTTTGATTACGCGCTGCCAACAGATAGTTCAAATACGGTGCTTAGGCTGGTTCACTATCTTTTTTCATCTCTTGATGAAAATGAAGAATTTGATAACGATAATTTTCAGGCGCTACTTCAAAATCTTAATGATCCTGACGGCTTGACTATGCAGACGCTGGTTAAGGATGAATTTTTGGCGACAGATTTTTTGGTGTTTAGCTCCTTCAAGGCGCACAAGTCAATTGATGAGAGCATTGGGGGGCTTCCTGAGATTAACCTAGGGCTCCGCGCTTCTATGCTAATTCTCCAAAGGGTATTAAGTAGCTTTCAATCAATCTCAATTCTTATAAAGAACAGTATGTACTTTGATGTTAATTGCTTGCTTCGTTCGGTTCTTGAGCAGATAGGGCATGCCTATCAAATTAGGGGCGCAAAAGATAAAATAGAACTTGATAGATTTGAGCCGACCAAATCCATCACGCCGCTGAAGGAGATTATTCCCGATGCTGGCAGCCTCAATGGCATGCTAAGTGACTATATACACAACAATAAGAAGATATGGGGGGTGTATGTGGAGAGCGAACCTGCGCAAGAGAAGTCAGGCAACAAGACCTACGTAGTTGCCCGCTCGGGCAGAAGAACGAAGGACTGTATTCTAGTATTTACTCGCATCATAGAGGCTTATTTTTCGGTTTTGGCGGATATTTATCTTAATCACTGCCAGCAGATCGAAAGTGACTTTAGGGATGTGGCTGCAGACTGTTTTGATCATATCGCTAAGTTAAAGCGAGATATGGCGGGGCGGTATTATTCAGAACCTGAAGCTTCTGCGTGAAGCAATAAAGGGGTGAGGGTGAGGGTGAGGGTTTGTACGTGGCCGGACATGTTTAGTTCCCGGCAGGGAGAGTCAGTCGAGTCCTGTCTGGCTATTTCTTTCGAGATCGACTTACTGAGGATTCAACGATTTTTTTAGCGCAATTGGGTTTAAGGAGTCAATAGGCGACGGTTTTTCAGAGAAAACTAAACAGGCGCGAGTTCTTGCTCTGCGCCGCGCCGTACATTCTAGCGATGAAATGCGGAATTTACACGACCACTGTCATTTGTTTGCCGGTGATGATGAAGTAACTGGGGAGCAGGTTCTATTTATTTACATAGATGCAGTTTGTAACCGGTCAGTGTTCCCAGAGCCTCCAGCAGATAAAGATCTATGCCTGGATCTGAATTGTGATGATGAAAATATCATATATCTTGACAAAATATGCAGAGGGGCTATTTTCAGGGAGGTCTGATCACACATTGTCAGCATCCCAGTTTTAGGAAATGTTGAGCGGGTCGGTGTTCATGTGGAATGTCCACTCATTACGTCTCAGGAATTGGTAGGTCGGAATGTCCACCAAAATCTTCAAATGGCGCTGGGGCCCTTGTCCTGCGAGGGTTTCAGGGTTGGCGGGGTTTCGCAGCGTCAAAACTGATTCCACTAATTTCCCCTTAGCCGAAAGAGCTATTCCATTTGGAGCGCTTTTAAGAAAACATATATAAATCAATGCTTTGCTATTTTTAGGCCGAAGAAATTATCCACTTATTTCGTTAAAAAATCCGGCCGAATCGGGGCGCCTGGTGTGCTTAAGGCCCCGGAATACAAGGGTTTGAGGGTTTTGGAGGGGGACAATCCACTCAAAACGCGATTGGTGCACCAATCGCGATTTAAGTGGAAAGCCCCAAAGCCCCGTATTTCCTAGGCGAAACCGATCCCTTCGATAAATGAGTGGAATCATTTATGGTTTTTCCGCTGAAGAAACAAAATAAATCGTGATTTTCCACCGATTATTTTCACCTGATTCGTGATTTTCCACTGATTGAATCAAGCGATTTTTGAACCAATATGGCAGCCGCCGCGCAATCAGCCTCCACTTCGTCAAACCTGCAGGTCTGGAGCGTACCGGTGGCTATTACGATCGCCGCGTTTGCCCGGCACCAAGCAGTAGAGCAGAGCATCTAGCGAAATACTCAAGCAAGCATAACGAGCACGATTAACTCTGACGATGCCAGTGACGCCTAACCGTCGATTCTGCCATCCCCAGCTTCCTTGCAATCTCAGCTTGTGAATGCCCTTGTTCTTTCAAAGCCTGAACCTTGTCCCGTGCTAGAGCCGCTGCCGTAACACGAGGGTGAGGTCTTTCCTCTTTTTCCAGGGCAATTGCGACCTTGAGTAGAGACTTCGACTGAAGATCTTTTTCGGCGATTTCGAGGACATCGCTGGCAGTCAGCTTTTCTTGCGCCGCACACACCAAGGCCATCAGCGCGACAGGGTGCAGTTTAAGAGCATCGCTCAGCTCAATGATCGCCTCAAGGCTAGGCGATGTTTTTCCATTTTCAATTTGGCTCACGTGCGATTGTGTGAGGCTGCCGCTCAGGTCATCTTGCTTGAGGCCGCGTCCTGTCCTCAAGAGCCTCAACGCTGCAGCGAAAGCAATGCGCACAGACATTTTTTCGTTCCGTTAAAACAGAGCTATATGCCGCGTTTGCCATCCGCCACTCAAATCTATATATTTATATGAATGGCGGTTCTGGTTGATGTCCTGCATTCTTGAGGGCCCTAGATCCAGTCCCGCCCTTGCGTTTGCTCCTTCAATTTAGCTGTAAATCGAGATCAGGCTACAGATGAAGCTCTACGTGCTTTCGGATCTGCATAACGAATTTTCTCCATTCGCCCCTGAGCCTGGAGACTGCGACCTGGTCGTATTGGCAGGGGACATCGACATTCAGTCACGGGGCGTGAAGTGGGCCAACGAGACGTTCGGCTGCCCTGTGATTTACGTATGCGGTAACCACGAATTTTACAAAGGCCATATCGATCATACCTTGCGCAAAATGCGTGACGCAGCCGCACCCCATGTGCATCTCCTCGAAAATCAGGTTTGGGTTTGCAACCAAACGCGTTTCTTGGCCACAACGGGGTGGACGGATTTTTCATCCTCCGGAGATGTTGTGGCGGCGACGATGATGTGCGGCCAATGGATGAATGACTTCCAGGTGATCAGAGCGGAGGAGAGCTTTCGCCGGCTACGCCCGAATGACGTGATTGAGCGAAACCGGGTTGCGTTTGAGTTTCTGAGCGATGAACTCGCCAAGCCGTTTGAGGGTTCGACGGTAGTTGTGACGCACCATTGCCCGATCCCGGAAGTCGGGGGTGACAAGCATGACGGCCATCTGAGCGCGGCTTACACAAATCGGTGGCATCGACTTTTGCCGTTGGTGGACGTTTGGATTTTTGGACATACACATCGCGCGATCGATATTGAGCTCGGCGGGTGCAGGTTCATCTCAAATCCACGCGGTTATCCCGGAGAGGACACAGGATTCATTCCGAATTTCACGATTGAAATTTGATCAATTGCGCTGGGGGAATTAGGTGTACTGGATCAAAACTTTCGGAGCAGAGCTGTCCGACTTCAGGTTTCACAGGCTGCCAACGCTCATTGAGCGAGCACGAACAGCCATTGGTGATCCCAATGTTGTGGGTTATCTGTTGTGCGCTCTGGAGCGGCCTCCACAGCTGACCGGCTTGCTGTTTTGTGACCACACGAGAAGCTTTCCGGAAGGATTGCCCATCCGTACGCCAGCCATTGTTGATCGATGTCGGCGCGCAGGCTATCAGGTCATCACAACCGTTGATGGTGGCGTGTACGTGGTCGCTCATTGGTTGCATGAAAATGGAGCTTTAGACCGTTTTGATCGAGTTCACTGATGTCGCCTTTGATGGCGGTTATAGGCAAAAAAAGGCAGGGAAATGGGGCTTCCAAGATGCGTGTCGGACGCAAAAGAAATTGATTTCGGTGTGCCGGTTACTGGGTTCCTTTGCTGCGCTGAGTTTCAGTTCCCATGTGTGGTTGGAGTGGTTTTCTCAGAGTCGAGAGGGCGCTTTGCGGATGGAAAAACGATCCGTACGTCGCTGGTCGAAAGAGTGTATGAGCTTCGGGGGTATCAGCTGTGCGAGACGCGCAACGGCAGTCGGTACGTTGTTTGCCATTGGTGGTATGAAAATGGCGCTCTGCCCGAGATCAAAATGATCCACTGACGAACGCTTTGTTGAGGGAGGCGAGGGTGCACCGTTGAGGATTTTTCTAGGCGAGTCGAATCCTTCAGGCAATCAAAGCTGATAGTTTCGATTGGCAATTTCAAAAAGTAGGGAACCGCGTGGATAGTGAATTAGTAGAGCTGCTTCATGGCAGTGGCGAGCCTATGAACGGCTTCGGCAAGGACATCTGGGAGGCTGAGGTTGAAGCCCTCCTGAACTTTCCTGATAAGCCATTCTGTATGGTGAGGGACTGGCGAATTATCGAAGTAGACGTCGATGAAAGTTACAGGGACTCGCTGGTGAGAGCTGGGCTTGCGCCATGTGTGCTGTACGCATCAGAGGTGGTTCTTCATAGCAGCGGGAAACGACGCAAGGGCGATTGGGTGCGCAGCACCTTTCAACGGTCGCTCACCCTTGGTTATCTGTTCGAGAGCACCAACACCGTGTACGTCTTGCTCGGGCGTGGTGTGCGGAAGAAAGGCAGTGCCAGGGCGGTAATGGAAATCGGTAGGTAAGTTTGGCGATATAAATTTGGACGAGTAGCTGTGCGGGCATTAAACGCCATCACTGGAAGCAGTCCAGCATGCAAAAAATTAGTGGGGTAGTGTGGAATTAGTTCTGTTGGCGGATCTCCTCTATGGCCCCGCGTGCATTTTGAATGGGGCAGAACTCGACGACGACGAGTTGATCCGAGTATCAAATGAGGCCTTCAAGGGGCGTCCATTTTGCGTCGTTCGGCATTGGATGATTTTCGATGTAATGGTGTCCTCGTCGACGGAGCACGAGCTTAAAATGCAGGGGCTTAAGCCAACCATTTTGTATTCCCCGATGACGCTGTATGACAGCCAGGGCAAGCACAGTCCTGGTGAGAGCGTCCTCAGCGAATACCTGCGCGATTTGGATGGCTGTATTTTTGAAAGCAAAGACAAGCTGTACATCCTAGCTGGAAGAGGCTCTCGAAAGTATGCAAGTCTGCCCGCTGTGCAGGCGCTAGAGGCTTATTAGAAGGCTAGGAACCTTATGACTGAAGACCTGTTGCCGGTCTTGCGTGAACGCTATCCGGAGTTTTTCTCCAGCGTACATCTTCGCGAAATCGCGTGCTTACCAGGATGGCTGGATTTGATCGATGAGCTGTGCCACACACTGAAAATTCACTTGAATGCTCACCCTGATGTGCCTCAAATACAGGTGCTCCAAGTGAAGGAAAAGTTCGGCGGCTTGCGCTTCTACTTTTCTGGTGGTGATACAGCTTGTCGTGAAGTAGTAGCCATGGCAGAGGAGCGGTCACTGTCGACGTGCGAGGTGTGTGGGCAGACCGGGACTTTAGTTGGTGAGCGTTGGTTCAGCGTACGTTGCCTCGACCATTTTAACTGGCCAGCCATGGCAGACGATTGTCAATGAGCGTAGGAGGGCTGACTGAGGTCGCCAGTTCATCCATCTCAATCTCTCCCAAGCCGTCTTTCAGTTAGATTGGCTTACTCACGATTGTATTGCAAAGCTACCTTAACACTGCGAGAAACCGAAATGCTCGATCCCAAACTGTTACGCAGCCAAATTCAGGAAGTGGCGGATCGCCTGGCCTCTCGTGGCTTTAGCCTAGATGTCGCGCGCATCCGATCACTGGAAGAGCGCCGAAAGGCGGTGCAGATCCGCACTGAGCAATTGCAGGCAGAGCGTAATGCTCGCTCAAAATCTATCGGCCAGGCAAAGGCTAGGAACGAAGACATTGCTCCCTTGATGACTGACGTCGAGCGCATGGCCAGTGAACTTGAATCTGGCAAAAATGAGCTCGATGGCATTCAAGCAGTACTGGACGATATCGTTCTGACCGTGCCCAACCTACCGGACGCCAGTGTGCCCATCGGCTGCAATGAGGATGACAATGTAGAAGTGCGCCGCTGGGGCACTCCGCGTGTGTTCGATTTTGAGATCAAAGACTATGTCGCATTAGGTGAGTTCAGCGGAGGTCTGGACATTGAGGCCGCGACCAAGCTCTCCGGTGCCCGATTTTCAGTGTTACGCGGCCCAGTTGCGCGCCTGCATCGTGCCCTGGCGCAATTCATGATCAACTTGCACACCAGCGAGCACGGCTACGAAGAAGTCTACACGCCGTATCTGGTGCAGGCGCCAGCACTGCAAGGCACCGGCCAGTTGCCGAAGTTCGAGGAAGACCTGTTTAAGATCGTTCGCGAAGGCGAAGCCGATCTGTACCTGATCCCGACTGCCGAAGTCTCCCTGACTAACATCGTGGCGGGCGAAATCATCGACGCCAAACAACTGCCGATCAAGTTCGTCGCTCACACCCCATGCTTCCGCAGTGAAGCCGGCGCGTCGGGTCGCGATCCCCGTGGCATGATCCGCCAACATCAGTTCGACAAGGTTGAGATGGTTCAGATTGTTGAGCCTTCGACGTCCATGGAGGCATTGGAAGGCCTGACCGCCAACGCCGAGAAAGTCCTGCAACTGCTGGAGTTGCCTTACCGTACCCTGGCGCTGTGCACCGGCGACATGGGCTTCAGCGCGATCAAGACTTACGATCTGGAAGTGTGGATTCCGAGCCAGGACAAGTACCGTGAAATATCCTCGTGCTCCAACTGTGGCGATTTCCAGGCCCGCCGCATGCAGGCGCGTTTCCGCAACCCGGAAACCGGCAAGCCGGAACTGGTGCACACCCTGAACGGTTCCGGACTGGCGGTGGGGCGCACCCTGGTAGCGGTACTGGAAAACTATCAGCAGGCCGACGGTTCGATCCGCGTGCCGGCTGTTCTCCAGCAGTTCATGGGCGGTGTCGACATCATTCGATGAAGGACTTGAATCTTCCTTTGCCAGATGCAATGGATCACGACTTCGTTGAACACTGTCTGCCGTTCAGTTTGTTCGAGCAAGTGGCCGAGGTGTTGTCTTTGGGCAGCGAAATATTAGGCAAGTACCTGGCGATACCAGCTCGCACGCTATCGAGGACGGCAGTTGCAGGGCACTTGTCTGTGAGCGAAAGCAGGAAGCTAGCGGCGTTGATCAGCATGCTATACGCAGCGTATGGCCTCTTCGAAGGTGATGTCCAGGCAGTGAGGCTATTTCTGACGTCACCAGCACGCAGTTTGAATTCAAAGACGCCCCTGGAGGTGCTTAGTACAGAGGAGGGCGCCATTGCCGTCACTGACCTCATCGGACGTCTTGAGAGCGGTATTCCTATCTAATGGCCCACCCTCCGCCTAGCCCGCTCGCCGCCAAGCGAATTCCAATGCATAGAGAGGTACTCTGAGTTGTCGGAAAGTGATCCGATGGTGCTCAGGATTTTGGATGTGCTGGCCGCTGAAATCTATCGCAGTCCGGAGCGACCAAAGGCGCTCGATGCCTGTCTACTCGTACGGATCAACTCATTGGTCGGCCATTTAGATGTTTACTTCAAAGCACTGCTTGTGGCTGAAGATGAATGATTCAAACATTATTCGGCTACGTCTAAAAAATCACGACCATAATGAAATTTCTCCTTTGATGCGGGAGCCGAATCATGAATGAAACACAACGCTGGAAAGTCACGTGCCAAGACACCGCAGATGGAAGTGGCGACGTTATCGTCAACTTCCCGCCAGAACTGCTTGTGAGTTTGGGCTTAGGCCTCGGTGACGAATTGACCATCGAGGTGAATGATGGCGCAATAGTCCTGACGCCCATAGGCTGGGTATCTCCTTCATCCTGAGCCCTCACCACTTGACGTCACCGTGTGTCTCAGCGGCGTTTCAGATTCACATCAAGTTCGAATCATCGGTTAACCCAGCCCTGTGGGCGGCGACGTGCTCAACTTCGCGTAACCACAGTCGTAAAAAACGGCGCCAGTCGCTGGCGTAACTGCCTTCACGCAGTCGCGTCGGCTTCAAATCGCATTCTCCATGGCTGCGGTATGTGTTGATCGAGCACGAGCACAAAGTGGTGTCCGTCAGTACCTACGAATGGCGTTTCAGGTACCAACTCACGCAGCTCATCAATCGAAATTGATGAGGAATCACCGATAGGGTTTTCGAGATCCTGCTGTTCGATGTCGTCGAGCAGGGCCAATAATGGCCTCGCTTCTTCACTGCCTGGTCGTAGGCGTTCTAGAGTCCACAGCGTTTCACGGCGTGCGCGTTCGCGTTGCCATAGAACCTTTAGATCATATTTCATCAGTGCTTCCTTACTGCCGTAGAACGTGCGTCAGCATTGCAAAATGCCAAGCCGATGCTACACCGTTGGGTCGAGTGAATGCTCGGGTTAGGGCAGGAACCGGCCAGAAGCGGTCATCGAGTGTAAGCGTCCGCCCAACACACCTTGCGTGATTAAACGGGCGCCCACCTGTGCGGCAACAGCTCGGTTATCTCACTCG
>NZ_JBWKTH010000004.1:276254-304841 GCF_059420225.1 Pseudomonas sp. GW821-FHT04D07 | reverse complement strand
CTCGCTGTCGTTGGCTTCATTAGAATGCCACCGTGGCGCTACAGACGCCTCGGCTTGGGCGAGTCCATCCAATTACAGGACGAGTTCCAGCAGGCGGGAGCTACTCGGTCTGCTCCAGCAACGCCAAGACTTCCTCCGGAATCTTGACGAACACACTGTACCTGGCACCTTCCATGGATTCGAAAGCAATCAGCTTCTCCACCAGCGGCGCACTGAGCAGCTTGCCGGCGTTGAGCAGCAGCATGCCGTTGTCGGCATTGAGATTACGCGCCAGGATCATTCCGGCCACCAGCTCGCGGGTGCTCAGGACCTTGACCGACGGGTCGCCCAGAGTCACATCGCTCAGGTAGTCGGCGCAGACCTTGACGAAGTCCTCGACCAGATCCGGATCGTAGAGCTTGCCAGCGTACTTGCGAATAAATAGCAGGGCCTCATCGCTGTTCATCTGCCGCTCGAGAATCAGGCCGCGCTGCAACTCGATAAAGTCCACCGCCAACTTCAACACCCGTGACCCGAGGGGAATCGCCTCGCCCCTGAGGTGGTCGGGAAACCCCGTGCCATCCCAGCGCTCCTGGTGATGCAGGATCAGCCGGGCGGCATCCTGCATCGGCTCCAGGGTCATCAACAGCGACTCGCTCTGTTTCGGATAACCGCGAAAACGCTCGCGATCGGTGTGGTGCAGCAGGTCGGCCGGCGCACCCATCATGCTGTCGGTCCAACTCATCTTGCCGATATTGTGCAGGGCCGCGGCCATGGCCAGGTCGCGACTGGCGGCTTCATTCATGACATGGCTCTTGCAGTAGACCTTGACCAGATCAATGATCGCCCGGTTGGTCTGCTTGTCCTTCGGCAGGCGCCACTCGACCATCCGCGAGAACACCTCGGCCGTGACGGCGTAGCTGCGCTTGAGTTCTTCATAGGCCAGGTCAAGCATGTCGGCGGTCTGCTGGACTTCGCTGGTGCGCGCGATCACGCGCTTTTCCAGGGTCGAGTTGAGCGACTGCAATTGCCGGTTCTGCTCCCGGACCAACAGCTGCAGGCGCTGGCGCTCACGCTCGGAATGCTGAAAAGCCAGGCCCTGGGTGATGGTCATCAACAGCTCTTCATCATTCCAGGGTTTGCTGAGATAACGGTAGATCCGCCCCTCGTTGATCGCCTTGGCAATCATGTCCAGGTCAGCGTAACCGGTCAGCAGGATCCGCAGGCAGGCCGGATACAGCTCATGAATCCGCGCCAGCAGGCTGGCACCGTCCATGTTCGGCATGCGCGCATCGCTGATCACCAGGTCGATGGTCTGCTCGGCCATGATTTCCAGGGCGCGGGCGCCGCTGGTGGCCAGAAACAGTTCATAACCCTGACTGCGCAGCAAACGGCGCAGACTGTTGAGGATCGACTCTTCATCGTCGACCAGCAGGACACGGGGTTTGATCACGACATCAACTGTGGATTCATCCATGGAGCACCTCATGTCTGCGTGTGGCTTCTATCTAGGGACCTTGGAACAGCCGACAGTCCCTGTCTTTTCCGCTAAGGGTAGATGTTCGATCATCAAATGGCATTATGTTTATCAGCAAATCAGCGCAAGCCGATCTATGCTGCAAGCAATCTAGCGCGCCACAGCTAGCGTGGTTATCAGGAAAGGAACTCCGCATGAGCTCGGTACATCTCGCTTTCAGTGTGACCGGAGACTTGCCGGCCAGCCGCGCCAACCGCCGTATCCTGATCATCGACGACACGCCGTCGATCCACGCCGACTTCCGCAAGATCCTCTGCCCTGAAGACCTCGAAGATGACTTGCAAAGCGCCGAACACGCTTTGTTCGGTGACAGCATCAGTCATCGAATGGAGCCGTTCGAGCTCGATTCGGCGTTCCAGGGCCAGGAGGGCCTGGCCAAGGTCGAACAGGCCCTGCTGCAAGGCCAGCCTTACGCCATGGCCTTTATCGACATGCGCATGCCTCCGGGCTGGGACGGCCTGCAAACCCTCGAGCGGCTCTGGCAGGTCGACCCCAAGCTGCAAGTCGCCCTGTGCACCGCCTATTCCGACTACTCCCTTGAGGAAATGAACGAACGGGTCGAGATGGGCGACCGCCTGTTGATCCTGAAAAAACCCTTCGATGCCATCGAGATCCGCCAACTGGCCAGCGCCCTGACCGTCAAATGGCAGATGACCGAAGACGCCGCGCTGAAAATGGACCAGCTCGAACAGGCCGTCGAGGAACGCACCCGCGAGCTGTCCGACGCCAACATCATCGTGCAGAACAGCCCGACCCTGCTCTATCGCCTGCGCGGCGAGCCGTCGTTCCCGCTGATGTACATCTCTCACAACATCACCAAGTTCGGGCACGTGGCCGAGGAATTGCTGAGCTCCGCCGACTGGGCCGCGGAGCTGATCCACGCCGACGATCAGGCCAAGGTCGACGCGGCCATGGCCAAGGTCCTGGACAAGGATGCCGAGGGCGCCTCGATCGAGTTTCGCCTGCGCACCGGTGACGGCCACTGGCGCTGGGTGGAAAATCGCTACGTACCGGTCCGCGACCCGGAAGGGCGCCTGCTGGAAGTCGAAGGCATCATCATCGACATCACCGAACACAAGCTCGCCGAAGAGAAAATCGCCCTGCTCGCCCGCACCGACGGACTCACCGGGCTGGCCAACCGCTCGACCCTGATCGAGCGCCTGCACCAGAGCTTCGCCGCCGCCCGGCGCGGGGCCTCGCCGTTCGCGGTGTTCTACCTGGACCTGGATCACTTCAAGCGTATCAACGACACCCTCGGGCATCCGGTGGGCGACCTGCTGCTGCAGGAAGTCTCCCGGCGCATCCAGGACTGCACCCGGGAAAGCGATGTGGTGGCGCGCCTGGGCGGCGATGAGTTCGCCGTGTTGCAGACTGAAATGCTCGACCCGACGCAATCCGGCGCCCTGGCCAGCAAGATCCTTAAAACGCTGGTGGAGCCTTACCAACTGGAAGGTAATGAAGTACGGATTTCGGTCAGCATCGGCATCAGCACCTATGCCCTGGACAGCGAAAGCGCCGACAGCATGCTGGTCCAGGCCGACATGGCGCTGTACCGCTCCAAGGACAGCGGGCGCAACCAGTACCACTTCCATTCCGAGGAAATCAACCAGGAAGTCATCGACCGGGTCGCCATTACCCAGGACCTGAAAAAGGCCATCGAACAGAACGAACTGGAGCTGCATTACCTGCCGGAAGTCGACCTGGGCAGCGGCAGGATCCTTGGCATGGAGGCCCTGGTACGCTGGAACCACCCCGAGCGCGGCATACTTGGCGCCGATCAGTTCATCCCCGCCGCGGAAAAGACCGGCACCATCGTCGCCCTCGGCCGCTGGGTGCTGGAACAGGCCTGCCGGCAGATGCAGCAATGGCGCACGGACGACATGGCACCGCCGGTGATCGCCATCAACCTGTCGCTGGCCCAGCTCAAAAGTGGCAACGAACTGATTCGTGATGTGCTCGAGATCACCGGCAAATGGGGGCTGTCACCCGCGGACCTGCAGTTCGACGTCACCGAAGCGACCCTGGCCCAGACCAAATGGACCCAGAACGACGTATTGCCCAGGCTGCGCGAACTCGGCGTGAAGATCGCCATTGACGACTTCGGTACCGACTACTCGTCCTTCGACTACCTCAAGACCTACCGCGTCAACCACCTGAAGCTGGCCCAGTCGCTGATCAACCACGCGACCCAGGACGTGGAAAGCGCCACCACCCTGCGGGCGATCATCAACTTTGCCCGGGAAGTGGGCATCGGCATCATCGCCGAAGGCGTGGAAACCCAGGAGCAACGCCATTCATTGATGTCCACCGGCTCGCCGATGACGGCCCAGGGGTATTACTTCAGCAAGGCCGTCGACAGCCAGCGCGCCAGCGAACTGCTGCACGCCGGACATATCGCGCCCAGCCCAACGTCCACGCCAGAGAACCGCCTATGAATAGTGCAGCCAGCGCCGCCAACCGGCGCATCCTGATCATCGACGACACCGCCTCGATTCATCAGGACTTTCGCAAGATCCTCGGCCCCGAGCTGGAGGACGAACTGAGCCTGGACTCCACCGAGCACCTGCTGTTCGGCACCACCCGCCCACAGCGCCAGAGCTTCGAGATCGACTCGGCCTACCAGGGGCAGGAGGCACTGGAGCTGGTGAAGTTGGCCCTGGCCGCCGAGAATCCCTATGCCATGGCCTTTCTCGACATGCGCATGCCGCCGGGCTGGGACGGCCTGGAAACCATCGAACAACTATGGGCGGTCGACCCGGAGCTGCAAATCGCCCTGTGCACCGCCTACTCGGATTACTCCTGGGAATCCATGGACGAACGCATCGCCTTCGGTGACCAGATGCTGATCCTGAAAAAGCCCTTCGACGCCCTGGAAATCCGCCAGATGGCCAGCGCCCTGACCTGGAAGTGGCAACTGGCGCGGGATGTCGCCTCGCGGATGGCCAGCCTGGAACGGACCATCGAGGAGCGCGTCCAGGAACTGTTGCAGGTGTCCCGGCTGCTGCAATTCGATGTGCTCACCGAACTGCCCAACAGCACCCTGCTTGGCGACCGCCTGGGCCAGGCCATCGCCCTGGCCAAACGTCACGACGAACAGGTCGCCGTGATGTTCATCGGCCTGGATCGCTTCAAGCGCATCAACAATGCCCTGGGCTATCCGGCGGGCGATGAAATGCTCAAGCATGTGGCCGACTGCCTGGTGGCGGCCTTGCGCCAATCGGACTCGGTGTTTCGTTACCGCTCCGACGAATTCGTTCTGGTACTGCCCGAGTTCAGCCATCCGCAACAGACCCGTGGCACCGCCGAGAAAATCCTCGCCGCCATTAATACCCCCCATGAGACCGCCGGGCATGACCTGCGGGTCACTGCGAGCCTGGGGATCAGCCTCTACCCCGGCGACGGCGAGGATCCGCTGGTGCTGATCAAGAAAGCCGAAGGCGCCATGCGCAACGTCAAGGAACAGGGCGCCAACAACTTCGGATTTTTCATCGAAGACCTGAACCTGCGGGCTCGCGAGCAGCAATCCATCGAGTCCGGCATTCGCCTGGCCCTGGAGCGGGACGAGTTCGTGCTGCATTACCAACCCAAGCTGGACCTCAGGACCGGCACGGTGGTCGGTGCCGAGGCACTGATCCGCTGGCGGCATCCCGAACGCGGCCTGCTCTACCCCACGGAGTTCATCCCGGTGGCCGAAGACAGTGGCCTGATCATTCAAATGAGCCATTGGGTGCTGCGCCAAGTCTGCCTGCAAGGTCGGGCCTGGCAGGATCAGACCCTCACACCGCTGATCCTGTCGCTCAACATCTCGGCAATGGACTTCCGCCAGCGCGACTTCCTCGATAGCATCCGCCAGGTGCTGGAAGAAACCGGCATGGAGCCGACACGGCTGGAACTGGAAATCACCGAAAGCGTGCTGATGCAGAATGTCGACCACACCATTGAAACCCTCAAAGCCATCAAGGCCCTGGGTATCCGCCTGGCCATCGATGACTTCGGCACCGGTTATTCGAGCCTCAGCTACTTGCAACGGTTTCCCATCGATGTGCTGAAGATCGACCAGTCGTTCGTGCGTGACCTCAATGGCGACAGCAACGATGCCGCGCTGGTGAGCGCGATCATCAGCCTGGGCAAGAGCCTGAACCTGAACATCATCGCCGAAGGCGTGGAAACCCGTGATCAGCTGACCTTTCTCAAGGCTCACAACTGCGAGGAAGGTCAGGGCTACTACTTCAGCAAGGCGGTCGAGGCCGAGACCTTCCTGCGCTTGTTGCAGGACAAGCGCTTCGAACGACCGGCACAGGACTGATCCCTGAACTCGCCTCTTTTGCCAAGGACATGCTCATGACGTCTCGCGCACTGCTGTCGTTGCTGGCGAGATCGCTCGCCTGCGGCGGGATACTCCTCGCCACGCCGCTGTTCGCCGCGCCCCTGGACGAGCCGCTCAAGCCGTTGCCGGACGCTCCGCAGCAGGATCCGCGCAAGGTGGAGCTGGGTCGCCAGCTGTTCAATGAAAAGCAACTGTCGATCAACAACACCACGTCCTGCTCCAGTTGCCATCATCTGGAGCACGGTGGCGGCGACGATAAGCCCTTCTCCATCGGCTTCCACGGGGAAACCCTGGGGATCAACACCCCGACCGTGCTCAACGCGGCGCTGAACTTCAAGCAGTTCTGGAACGGTCGCGCCGAGACCCTGGAGGCGCAGATCGAGGGTGTGGTGAAAAGCCCGACAGAAATGGGCAACAACTGGCCCCACGTGGTCGATACCCTCAACCAGGCGCCGACTTACCAGGCGGCCTTCCGCGAGGCCTATACCGACGGCGTGACCATCGCCAACGTGCAGAACGCCCTGGCCAGCTACGAGCGCAGCCTGCTGACGCCCAACTCGCGCTTCGACCAGTACCTCAAGGGCAACACCGATATCCTGAGCCTCGACGAAAAATACGGCTACCAGCGCTTCAAGGACTACGGCTGCATCGCCTGCCACCAAGGGATCAATGTCGGCGGCAACATGTTCCAGAAGTTCGGCGTGATGGGCGACTACTTCGCGGCCCGGGGCAATCCCACCGAGGCCGACCTCGGGCGCTACCTGGCCACCAGGGCCGAAGAGGACCGCTACGTGTTCAAGGTCCCCAGCCTGCGCAATGTCGCGCTCACCGCGCCGTACTTCCACGACGCCTCGGCCAAGACCCTGGAAGACGCCGTCCACGTCATGTTCACCTATCAACTGGGGCGCGTCCCCTCCGCCGAGGACGTCCGCCTGATCGTGTTGTTTCTCAAAACCCTGACCGGTGAGTTGGGAGGCAAACCACTATGACGGCCACCAACAATGTCCTGAACCGGGTGCTCCTGCCGCGCCTGGCCGTCCTGCTCACGGCAGTGCTGGTATTTCTGTACCTCATGGCCGCCGCCGACGTAACCCTGGATTATGCCCACGCCCGTGACCTGATCAACCGGGTCAAACAGCTGGATGCCCGGTGGGACGCCGAAATCCTCAAGTCCAGGATCGCGGTGACGCGCAATTACGACCCGCTGGTCAAGCCCCCACAGGAAATGCGCCAGCTCCTGCAGACCTTCACCCCCATCGAACCCGGCCGGGCTCACCGGGCCGCCGACGCCTGGAGGGACCGCCGGGAAACCCTGGCCCAGACGCTCGAGGAAAAATCGCGCCTGGTGGAACAGTTCAAATCCCGCAACGCGGTACTGCGCAACTCCCTGGCTTTCCTGCCGACCGCCGAAGACGATATCCAGCACCAGCTCAACGCATTGGAGGATCAGGACAAACTGATGCTCCAGGACGCCTCCAGCGACATCTACGACCTGCTGCTCAGTACCCTGGAGTTCGCCCAGACCACTACCGAAGAACGCGCCCACAGCATCGAACTGGGGCTCAATCAGGTGCTGACCGACACCCAGCGCCTGCCGCCCGCCTTCAAGGAGCCGGTGCAGATCCTGCTCAACCACGTCAACCTGATTCTGCGCGAACAACCCCGGGTCAACTCACTGATTGAAGAGATCGACGCGGTACCGCTCTCCGAAAGCCTGGACGCCATCACCGACCAACTGAACCAGGATCAGCAACAGGCCGACCACCTCGAACAGCGCCACCATTTGTACCTGTTGATTTTCTCGGGCCTGCTCCTGGTCTTGCTGGTGTACCTGGCCAGCCGCCTGATACGCAGCTACGCCGAGATCAACCGGGTCAACCGGGCCCTGCAGGCGGCCAACACGCACCTGGAACAACGGGTGGAACGGCGCACCCGCGAACTGCGCGATGCCCAGAGCGAACTGATGGAAAGCGCGCGCCTGGCCGGTATGGCCGAGATCGCCACCAACGTGCTGCACAACGTCGGCAATGTGCTCAACAGCGTGAATATCTCCGCCGACCTGGTGGCGCGCAAGCTGCGCGCCAGCAAAACCCAGGGCCTGGCCAGGGCCGTGACGATGCTCAACGAACACAAGCACGATCTCGGCGAGTTCATTACTGGTGACGAACGTGGCAAGCTGTTGCCCGGGTACCTCAACCAACTGGTCGAGGCCATTGCCGCGGAACAACAGAGCATGAGCGACGAACTGACCCAGTTGAGCAAGAGCGTCGACCATATCAAGGACATCGTCTCGACCCAGCAATCCTATGCGGGTGTTTCGAGCATCGAAGAACCGCTGCACATCCGCGATTTGCTCGAAGACGCCCTGCGCATGAACTCCGGCGCCCTGAACCGGCACAACGTCACCGTGATCCGCCAATACGACGAGGTGCCCCAGGTGATGGCCGACAAACACCGCTTGCTGCTGATCCTGATCAACCTGATCAGCAACGCCAAGCAGGCCATGGCCGGCCTCTCCGACCGTCCACGCGAAATCACCCTGCAGGTCCAGGCGATCGAGGACAGCACCTTGCGCATCAGCGTCAAGGACGCCGGCGAAGGCATCCTTCCGGAAAACATGACCCGCATCTTTGCCCATGGCTTCACCACCCGCAAGGACGGCCATGGCTTCGGCCTGCACAGCTGTGCCCTGGCCGCGATCGAAATGAAAGGGCACCTGACCGCCCACAGCGACGGCCCCGGAAAAGGCGCCGTCTTTACCCTCGAATTGCCCTTGAAAACCGCCGTGGGGGCTTTATGAACATGAGCACACTCAGTAACCGCCGTATCCTGCTGGTCGACGACACCCCGTCGATCCACGACGACTTTCGCAAGATTCTCACCCCCGCGGCCGACGATTCGCCGGATCTGGACCTGATGGAAGCAGCGCTGTTCGGCCAGGAAGTCAAGACCAGCCGCGTCCTGCCGTTCGAACTCGACTCCGCTTATCAGGGCCAGGAAGGCCTGCAAAAAATCGAGCAGGCGGTGGCCCGCGGCGAGCCCTACGCCCTGGCCTTCGTCGACATGCGCATGCCCCAGGGCTGGGACGGTGCCGAAACCATCGAACACCTGTGGCAAGTCGACCCCAACCTGCAAGTGGTGGTCTGCACCGCCTACACCGACTATTCCTGGGATGAGTTGCTGGAACGCCTGCACGGCCACGACCGCTTGGTGATCCTGAAAAAGCCTTTCGACAATATCGAAGTCCAGCAATTGGCCAACACCCTCACCAACAAATGGGAAATGACCGAACGCGCCAATCTGCAGATGCACCGGCTGGAAGAGTTGGTCGAGCAACGGACCCAGGCGCTCACGCAGACCAGTCTGGCCTTGCAGCACGAGATCGACGAACGCAAGCAACTGGAAGGGCAACTCGTTCAATCGGAAAAGCTCGCCTCCCTCGGCCAACTGGCCGCCGGCGTCGCCCACGAGATCAACAACCCGATCGGCTTCATTTCCTCGAACCTGGGAACCCTGGAAGGCTATTTCGGCAAGCTGCTGGAAATGCTCCAGGCCTATCAGGGCGCCGAGGAAGGCATCGCCGCGCCCGAGTTGCGCGCACGCTTGAAGGACCTGCGCGAACGGGTCGAGCTGGATTTCCTCGAGGAAGATATTCCGCTGCTGATCAAGGAGTCCAAGGAAGGCATCGGTCGGGTCGGGCAGATCGTCAAGGACCTGAAGAACTTCTCCCGGGTCGACTCGAACCAGGAGTGGCAATGGAGCAACCTGCAACAGGGCATCGAATCGACCCTGAACATTGTCGCCAACGAACTCAAGTACAAGGCCGATGTGGTCAAGGACTACGCCGCACTGCCGGAGATCGAGTGCCTGGCGTCGCAGATCAACCAGGTCATCATGAACCTGGTGGTCAACGCCGCCCAGGCCATGGGGCCGGAGCGCGGCACCATCACCCTGCGTGGCGGCACCCACGGTGAGCGGATCTGGCTGGAAGTGGCCGACACCGGCTCGGGCATGGCGCCCGAGACCGTGCAGAAGATCTTCGACCCGTTCTTCACCACCAAACCCATCGGCCAGGGCACCGGCCTGGGCTTATCGCTGTCCTATGGCATCGTGCAGAAACATGCCGGGCAGATCAGCGTGCGCAGCGAACTGGGGGTGGGCACCACGTTCAGGATCGAGTTGCCGATCCGCCAGAACAAGGCCGCCTGACCACCTCCTGCAGGAGCTGGCTTGCCAGCGATGACGTCCGCTGGGGCGACGCAAGACTCAAGGTCCTCATCGCCGGCAAGCCGGCTCCCACAAATCCGTGTTTCACCGAAACGTATCGTCGAACCCCATACCCTGTAGGAGCTGGCTTGCCGGCGATGGCGTCCGTTTGGTCGATGCAATACCCAAGGGCATCAGACCGCTTCCTGGAAATCCATCTCCGGCGGTTGTTTGCGGAAACCGCCGGTGAGGAAGCCCAGGTACACCAAGCCGACCGCCAGCCAGCTCAAGCCCAGGTAAATCGCCAGGTGATCGAGGCTGATCATCAACCACAGATCCGCCACCAGGCCGATCAGCGGGCACACCAGGAACAGCAGCAGCTCACGGGGCCCACGTTTCTCGCCACCGATCCAGTAGTGGAAAATCACCGACAGGTTCACCAGGCTGAAGGCCAGGAACGCGCCGAAGTTGATGAACGAGGTGGAGGTGGTCACGTCCAGTTTCAGTGCCAGCAAGGCCACCACCGCACAGAGCAGGATGCTGTTGACCGGCGTGCCGAAACGCTCATGCAAGGTGCCAAAGAACGACTTCGGCAACACCCCGTCACGACCCATCGCATACAGCAGGCGCGAACCGCTGGCCTGGGCCGACAGACCCGAGGCGAACTGACCGACGATCAGGCCGATCAGGAAGATCGTCACGAACAGGTCGCCGCCGATATTGCGGGCGATTTCATAGGCGGCCGAATCGACGTTATCGAACACGAATGACGGATGGGCCAGCTGCACGAAGTACGACACCCCAACAAAGATCAGACCGCCGATCAGGGTGATCAGCATGATCGCCCGCGGGATGGTCCGGCGCGGGTCGCGGGTTTCTTCGGTCAGGGTACTCACCGCATCAAAGCCCAGGAACGAATAGCAGGCAATCGCCGCGCCGCTCATGATCAAGGGCATCTGCATATCGCCGCTGAGAAACGGCGACAAGGTCCACAACGGCTTGCTGGCGTCACCGCCGATGTAGTGGATCGCCAGGGCGACAAAGGCCACCAACACCAGGAACTGCACCAGCATCAGCAGCGCATTGATACCGTTGGCCAGGCGCAGGCCGACGATATTGATCACGCTGGTGATGCCGATAAAGGCCAGCACCCAGACCGCTTGCGGCACCGAGGGGAACGCCGAATTGAGGTACGCCGCGCCGATCAGCCAGATCGCCATGGGCAGGAACAGATAATCGAGCAACACCGCCCAGCCAGCGATAAAGCCCAGCTTCGGGCTGATGGCCTTGCGCACATAGCTGTAGGCCGAGCCGGCCACCGGAAAGGCCGCGGCCATGCGCCCGTAGCTCATGGCGGTAAAGAACATCGCCACCAGCGCGACGAGATAGGCGGCCGGAACCATACCGGCGGTGGACTGGGCAAGAATGCCGAAAGTGCCGAGGACAATGATCGGCGTCATATAGGCGATGCCGAACAGCACCACCGACCCCAGCGAAAGGGTACGTTGCAAACGAGCCATGAGGCGACTACTCCGAATGTTATTGGATTTATGGCAGAGCCGAGTTCGGCAAGGTGGAGCGGTACTACGAAGTTCTTGTTTTGAAAAACCTTGAGGACAGCAGGAACCTGTAGGAGCCGAGCTTGCTCGCGAAGGGGCCCTCAAGGGCGCTAAAAGCTTCGCGAGCAAGCTCGGCGCCTACGGAATCAACAACTCCCGCACACCGTTGGCATGCTCGATCACCTCGCCCGGCAAACGCAGGCGCTGGTCATCCAGATAGCGGTAGTCACGCCGTGCCGCCGCCAACTGGCTCAGGTCCAGCTCCGCCGTGAACTGTCCGTCTTCACGCCCGGCTTCGAACAGCAGGGTGCCGAACGGATCCACCAGGGCACTGCCCCCGGCGAACAACAAGCCGCCGTCGCCCTCCCCGACCCGGTTGACCATCAGCGCGAACGCCTGGTTTTCCTGGGCGCGGGCCATGATCGCGGTGCGATGGGTCGGTCCATAGGGGTCCATGTTGCCGTTGGTGACGATCAACAACTCGGCGCCCAACTGCGCCAGGGCCCGGGCGGTTTCCGGAAACTCGATGTCGTAGCAGATCAGCAGACCGACGCGGATGCCGTTCCACTCGGCGGTGACGTAGCGGTCACCGGGAGTAAATACGCCACGATCCGAGGCCCACAGATGGGTCTTGCGATAACGCAGGGCAATACCTTCGGGGGTGATCAACAACGTGGTGTTATAGAACTGTCCGGCGGCGTTCTCGGCCACACCGATCACCACCGCCAGGTTGCGTTCCCGGGCGGCCCGCTGCACGGCCCGGACGCTAGGGCCATCCAGCGGCTCGGCGACAGCGGCCACGGTCTCGGCGGACGGAAAGCCCATCAGCTGGGTTTCCGGGAACACGATCAGCTGCGTATCGGCGGCGCAGGCCGCGATGGCCGCCAGTGCGCGCTCGAGGTTGTAGGCGGTATCGTTGTCCCGGCCCGCAAGCTGGGCAAATTCGACCTTCATGGGTTTTTCCTTGTTTTCGATAGCTGGCCAGGCTCAATGACGGCGCCGAGCTGGCAGAATGAGTGCCCGGCCATTGTGTGTGGGCTCAGTATGCGCACCGGGGGAGGGCCGTGGGAATTACGCGGCCGGGGTAACCTGATAGGGGTAGACGAATGACACTGATCCTGGACGACATCGCCTGGCACCGGGCGATGGGGCAAATGATCGAGGCCCTCGACCGGCCGAATTTCTGGACGCAACTGGTGCGCCTGCTCAACCAGTACGTGACCTTCGACAGCTGGGTGGTGCTGCTGTTCAGCAACGGCCGGCACCCGCAAGTGTTCGCCGAATGCCCGGGTGAGGACGGCGGCCCCGACACGTTGTTCCAGGATTACCTGCGCGGCCTGTACCTGCTCGACCCCTTCTATATCGCCAGCCGCGAACAGCAACGCACCGGCCTGTACCGCCTGCCGGAGGTGGCACCGGAGCATTTCGAGCTGACCGAGTACTACCAGCGTTACTTCCGCCTGAACGTGGTGGCCGATGAAATCCAGTTCAACTGCCAGCTCGACGGTGACCGCACCCTGTGCCTGTCGCTGGGCTCCACCACGCCATTCAGCGCCGAACAGATCGCCCTGCTTTCGCTGATCCAGCCCTGGGTCCTGGCGCTGCTGCGTCAACGCCTGCCGTATGAAATCGACGACGCCGTGGCCCAACCGAGCACGGCCGGACAAGGCGACTGGCGCACGCAACTGGAAGCCTCGGTGCAACAGCTCAAGGGTGCCCAACTGACCGCCCGCGAACTGGATGTCGGGCGGCTGATGCTCAGCGGTTGTTCGAGCAAGGAAATCGCCCGCAAGCTGGAGATTTCCATCGAGACCGTCAAGGTCCACAAAAAGCACATGTACAGCAAATTGGGGATCAAATCCCAGTCCGAGCTGTTCTCGATTTTCCTCCAGGCGCAGAATGCCTGACCTCCCGACGAGTCCGAACCAAAGGAAACCGTATGAGCCTGTCCCTGCTGAGCCGCTACGCCTTCTTTGCCGGTTGTGTGATCTTTACCCTCGCCAGCCTGCCGTTCCTGGCGCATGACTGGCTCTGGCCGTTCACCCTGCTGACCGGCTGCCTGAGCCTGCTGGGCCTGTTCGACCTGCTGCAAAGTCCCCACGCGGTGCGCCGCAACTACCCGATCCTGGGCAATATCCGTTATCTGGTGGAAGGCATTCGCCCGGAGATCCGCCAGTACCTGCTGGAATCCGACAGCGATGCCCTGCCCTTCTCCCGTTCCCAGCGCTCGCTGGTGTATTCACGGGCCAAGAACGAAAGCGCCGACAAGCCCTTCGGCACTCTGATCGATGTGTACCAGGGCGGTTTCGAGTTTATCGGCCACTCCATGCGCCCCGCACCGCTGAGCGATCCGAGCAGCTTCCGCGTGATCGTCGGCGGCCCGCAGTGCAAGCAACCGTACTCGGCCTCGGTATTCAACATCTCGGCCATGAGCTTCGGCTCCCTGAGCGCCAACGCGATTCGCGCCCTGAACCAGGGCGCCAAGCTCGGCAACTTCGCCCACGACACCGGCGAGGGCAGCATCAGCCCCTATCACCGCGAGAACGGCGGCGACCTGACCTGGGAATTGGGCAGCGGCTATTTCGGCTGCCGCACCGCGGACGGCCACTTCGACCCGGAACGTTTCGCCGCCCAGGCGCAGACCCCGCAGGTACGGATGATCGAAATCAAGATGAGCCAGGGCGCCAAGCCCGGCCATGGCGGCATCCTGCCCAAGCACAAGGTGACCCAGGAGATCGCTGAAACCCGCGGCATCATGATGGGCGAAGACTGCATATCGCCGTCGCGGCACAGCGCGTTTTCCACCCCGGTGGAAATGATGCACTTCATCGCTCAACTGCGTGAACTGTCTGGTGGCAAGCCGGTGGGCTTCAAGTTCTGCCTGGGTCATCCGTGGGAGTTCATGGGCATTGCCAAGGCCATGCTGGAAACCGGCATCCTCCCGGACTTTATCGTGGTCGATGGCAAGGAAGGCGGCACCGGCGCCGCGCCGGTAGAGTTTACCGACCATATCGGCGTACCGATGCGCGATGGCCTGCTGTTCGTCCACAACACCCTGGTGGGTCTGAACCTGCGAGACAAGATCAAGCTCGGTGCCAGCGGCAAGATCGTCAGCGCCTTCGACATCGCCAGCGTGCTGGCCATCGGCGCCGACTGGGCCAACTCGGCGCGGGGCTTCATGTTCGCCATCGGCTGCATCCAGTCGCAGAGCTGCCATACCAACAAGTGCCCGACCGGTGTCGCGACCCAGGATACCCTGCGTCAACGCGCCCTGGTGGTGCCGGATAAAGCCCAGCGGGTGTTCAACTTCCACCGCAATACCCTGAAGGCGCTGGCCGAAATGCTCGCGGCGGCGGGCCTGGAGCATCCGGCGCAGCTGGAGGCCAAGCATCTGGTCCGGCGGATGTCGGCGACCGAGATCAAGCTGTTCTCGCAGCTGCATGTGTTCCTCAAGCCGGGGGAGTTGCTCACCGGCGAGATCAATGGCGAGTTCTATTCGCGCATGTGGCAGATGGCGCGGGCGGATAGTTTTGAGCCCCTTGAGGTGGCGGTCGCGTAAAGAGAGTAAAAGCGCCTGGTAGCCAGGCGCCTTCACTCACACATCGCAGGGTTATCCCCTGGCACGCTCCCGCAGATCTCATACAACCCCAGAACATTATCGCCCATCAATATTTGCTTGATCTGACGCCAGCGACCGGGAAGAGCAACCTCGTCACCCGGTTTTTTATGGGAGTAGTCAAACCACCATACTCGACCTGTTGCCGTTTCAACACGATCGAGAGATTCAACATAAGTATCATTGCCATACTTCATCATGGGTGCAAAAAAACCTGAAGTCATTGAACGATCACCTTTTGACGGTGGAAAATACAACAAAAGCTCCCGCCCCCTATCATTATAAAAGTGCCCAGCATAAAACAGATAGGCATCACTCGCGACCAATACATCGCCGCTAACAGACCGAGCATTAAAGTAGGCCATCAACTCAGCCACTCTATTATCCGCCACCTGATAAGGATTATTCAGTGTATGTTGCTGACTATAAACATGACTTAAGCCCAAACCCTCCAACGCCGAGAGCACGCACACCATCAGGACAAACACCCTCCTACTCCGTAATTTATCCAGTGCTATAGCCACAACAGCTGGCATCAGCACGGCGGAAAAAAATAAATAGCGCTCTACAAATACCGGAATATAGAAAGAAAATAAAAAAACGACAACCATCGTCAAAAACCCGCCTATGACAATCAGCGTTTGCACTGCACATCGACTGGTATCCTTCCACAGCACGACACTCCCCGCCATCAGATACAAGATCGGCACCAGCCAATAAACAAATACATTATAATAACGCCCATCGTTAACGATCAAAAATCTCCATATCGCCGATGGCAAGCTATAACTTGAAACTGGCCGAATCCAGCCCACGCCGAAGGTGTCCAGCTGCGTAAAAATGTTCGACACCCATGGCAAATAAAGCAGCGAAATCAACAAATTAGCCAACCACCACTCGAGCCGCTCAATCTGTCGATGCCCGCCATAACCCGGCAGACGGATCAACAGCAGATATATCCAGTGGGAAAGTGCGCAAAAAATCGAAAAATAGTGTGTATAAAACCCGCTCACCATCAATAAAGCATAAATAACCAGATAGACATTTTTTTGCGACCTGAGCACCCAGTACACCAGCGCAATGGTGGCGCCCGTCAGTTCGACCCCCATCAGCGCATACATGCGAACATCCTGACTGTATCGAACCGCGATAGGTAATAACGCCAGCAACAAGCCGGCCGTTATTGCTGCCCGCGGTGTTGAAACCATCCGCACCAGCCAGATACCAAGCCCGACGTTTACAACGCCAAGCAAGGCGCTGAAACCCCTTGTCCACATCAACGCTTCGCTGTCGGTCAGTGCGACCAGCCCATGCAGGAGTATATAAAAAAGCGGGGGATGCACATCTCGCCCACTTAGCGTCCAGATATCCGCAAGCGGATAGGTAATTAACTCCAGGCTAAAACCTTCGTCGGACCATATGGAGGCGTTGGTCAACAAGTAAAAACGCACTCCTATCGACAAGCCGACAATCGCGACAACCCACCCCCCTATGGCGCGTGAACGCGTGGTCGTCATCGCCGCTGACTCGATGTCACTCATGACGCCCCCACTCCCGGACCGACGACAGTCCTTTCCCCCGCCGGGTAGAAACAATATCCTTTACCACATACCTGGGCCGATGCTTGGCCTCCATATAAATCCGTCCCACATACTCTCCCAACACCCCAATCCCGACCAGTTGCACTCCACCTAAAAACAAGATGGCCGTCATCAGCGATGGATACCCCGGCACGGCGTTACCAAACAACAGTTTGTCGACCACCATATACCCGGCATACAGCAGCGCCAATAATGAAATCCCACCGCCGATGTAACTCCACAGGCGCAACGGCAGGGTACTGAACGAGGTGACCCCGTCGAGCGCCAGATTCCATAATTTCCAGGCATTGAACTTGCTCCGACCACCAGCACGGGACGCCCGATCGTATTCAATAATGGTGACCGTGAAACCGGGCCACGACAGCACCCCCTTCATGAACAACTGCTGCTCCGGCAAAACCTTGATCACATCCACCACTTTTCGATCCATCAGGCGAAAATCGCCCACATTCTCTTCTATATGAGGATACGCAATACTATTCAGCAGGTGATAAAACATGCTCGCAAACTTCCGTTTCAGATAGCTGTCCGCCGAACGATTTCGGCGCTTGGCCAGAACCACATCCGCTCCGTTTTGCCATTCGGCAATCAACCTTGGAATGACCTCAATCGGGTCCTGCAAGTCGACATCGATAGGAATGACCGCATCACCACTGGAAAACTCAAGACCGGCAAACAAGGCCGGTTCCTTACCAAAATTCCGAGAAAAATTGATCACCACCACATCTTCATCAATCAACGCCAATGCACGAGCGAGCCCTTCCGTACTATCAGCACTACCGTCATTGATAAAAATAATCTCGAGCAGGTAATTACGTAATCCAGGCTCTTGTCTGACCGCTCGATAAAATAGCTCAATGGCTTGTTCTTCATTGAACACCGGAACAACCAAAGAAATTTTCACGTTGCCCTCCCCCGAAAGACCACGTAACTGGCATAGAAATAACCCACGACCAGACTGACACCTGAAAAGACGACCAGGGTCACGACACCCGGCATGGCCAACCGATCCCCAAGCCAGCCTATTGCAAAGCTCAAACACGCCATGAAGCCAGTAAAGGACAGATAGCGCGGCAAGGATGCCGCGCGCTTGAAGTTATATCGTGAGTTGGCATAAAAAGAGAATGTGGCTGCCACGACAAAAGCGCAGACATTACTGACGAGCTGACGAACCGACATGACAGCGTGCAGCGTCAGGAAGACACCCCAGTGAATCAACGTATTAAGAACGCCGATATAAACGTAGGTCGAAAAATGCTTGAGCAGCACACACACGGCCATGTCCTGAATTCCGCAGCCGAAAAGAAATACCCACCCGATACCGACCGGGGGGCGCTTCCACGTACAACGAAACACCCGCGTGGTGAGATCTCAACACTAGGCCGCGCCAACAGGTCTGTCCACTGTCAGAAACCACAAGTATAGACCAGTTCGTCACCCTGCCATCCCACCCCTAACGATGGAGCCCTTTCAACCCTGCGCCGGCTATCTGAAAGGTAGCGCTGATCGGAATTTCAGGCCTTATGTCATCCGCGCCCCGGCAAACGGTGGCAGGCAAACCCCGGCACAAAACTGTGACATTCAGTAATACCCCAGTTTTGCAATTCCCGCCCACTCACGCCAACCTGCACGCCGCCGCTGTGCGGCGTTCAATTTCTTACAGCCACAACAGCCCTATTCAACATTCGCCCAAGAGTTTTCCCGTGATATCCAACGGACGCGACCTTCGCATCGACTTTTTCCGTGGGTTGGCGCTGATCTTCATTTTCTGGGATCACGTGCCACAGAACCCGCTCGGCCATTTCACCGTGCGCAATTTCGGTTTCAGCGATGCGGCGGAGATCTTTGTCTTTCTCGCCGGCTACGCGGCGATCCTGACCTATGGCAAGATCGCCCGCCGCGACGGCTTTCTGGTCGCCAGCGTGCGCATCCTGCGCCGGGCCTGGGTGCTTTATGTGGCGCATATCTTCCTGCTGGCGTTGCTGATGGGCATCGTGTTCTTTGCCAACAGCCAGGTGGAAACCCGCGACCTGGTGCAGGAAATGGGCTTGCAGTATTTCCTTAGCCATCCGCAGCAGGCACTGGTGGACGAACTGCTACTGCGCTTCAAACCCAACCTGATGGATCCCCTGCCGCTGTATATTCTGTTGCTGCTCGGTCTGCCGCTGGTCCTGCCAATGCTGCTGCGCAAGGCCGAATACGTGGTCGGGCTGTCCGTGCTGCTGTACCTGCTGGCGCCCTGGTTCCAGTGGAACCTGGCCGCCCAGGAGGGCGGAGTATGGTTCTTCAACCCCATGGCCTGGCAATTGTTGTTCGTGCTCGGCGGCGCGGCGGCCATTCATGGGCAAAAAAAAAAAAAGCCCCCGGAACTCCGCCCGTTGTCACGCCAACCGCTGTTCGTGACCTGTGCGGTCTATTTGCTGGTCTGCGCGGTGATCGCCCTGTCTTGGAAATGGCCACAGTTGCACGACGCCTTCATGCCCAAGCTGTTGGGCGAATGGCTTTACCCGATCAGCAAGACCAACCTGTCGCCAGCACGCTTGCTGCATTTCCTGGCACTGGCCTATGTGCTGGCGAAGCTGTTACCCAATGGCCGCTGGCTGGATCATTGGCTGGCCCGGCAAAGCTGCCGGATGGGCCGTTATTCGCTGGAAGTGTTCTGCTTCGGCGTGCTGCTGGCACCGCTGGCGGACATGCTCAATGCCCAGGCCGGGGATGGCTTGCCGGTGCAGGTGTTCAGCGCGCTGCTGGGGGTGGCGTTGATGGCGGCGCTGGCGAGCTGGCTGGACCTCAACAAGCGCCTGGGCCAGCCGGTGCAAGTGATGACCACCTGATTGCCCCACGTAGCCTGACTCACTTCACATATTTTTCCCCGCCCCCAAGCAGCGTCTAAGCTTCAGGCAAGTGCGATCAATCTGCGTGAATGGATGAATCGACTATGGGCGCTTTATGGCAATCCGATTCGGGCAACACTGTGGCGCCAGCCAACAGGGAGGATGAAGCGCCTTTACCGAAAAAACCGCGTAAGCGCAGGTTGTGGTGGCGGCTGTTCTGGCTCGTGCTGCTGATTGCCCTGGTGCTGCTGGGGTTTGCCGCCTCGCGGGAAATGCGCAGTTCAAAAATCCAGGCGCGCGAGTTCAGTCGCCTTGCCGCCGACCTCGGTTATTCGCTGGAGCCCGGCCCCAGTGACTCGATGCTCTATCCCGGTGAAGGACCGTTCGACAAGCGCCTGGGCTACAGCGCCCTCGGTGAATTCCTGCCACGCCTGCTGAAACGCAACTACATGATCGAAGCCCAGGCGCGCTTCTCCCCGGCGCTGCTGGACTATAGCCAGGAAGGCTTCTTCGTACCGTACAAGGAGAAAATCCAGGCTGGGCTGTCGATCACCGATTGCCGCGGGGGCGATGTCTACCACTACGACTATCCGCAACAACTGTATGCGAGCTTCGAAGCCATCCCGCCGCTGGTGGTCAACAGCCTGCTGTTCATCGAAAACCGTGACCTGCTCGACCCGAAACAGCCCGAGGCCAACCCGGCCGTGGACTGGCCACGCTTCGGCAAGGCGGTGCTGTCGCAGATTACCAAGGTGCTGCACATGGGCGGCCAGACCGCCGGCGGCAGCACCCTGGCGACCCAGTTGGAAAAATACCGGCACTCGCCGGACGGCCTGACCCTCTCGGGCGGCGAAAAGATCCGGCAGATGATTTCCGCCAGCGTGCGTGCCTATCAGGCCGGACCGCAAACCCTGGAAGCGCGCAAGGACGTGGTCCGCGACTACCTCAACAGCGTGCCGTTGTCGGCCGTGCCCGGGCATGGTGAGGTGCATGGCATGGCGGAGGGCTTGCGGGTTTGGTACGGCGCCGACTTCGCCCAGGTCAACGCGCGCTTGAACAGTGTGGCCAGCGATCCCCTGAGCCTGTCCCAACGCGGCCTGGCCCTGCGTGAAGTGCTATCGCTGATGATTGCCCAGCGCCGCCCCTCCCATTACCTGGCCCGCGGCCGCGACGAGTTGGCCGAGCTGACCGACAGCCATATCCGCCTGCTGGCCCAGAACGCCGTGATCGACGGCCCCCTGGCCGCCGCTGCCCTGGCCAGCAAAGTGACCTACCGCGACTGGCAGCAGGAGCCGACGATCCAGCCGGTGGAGTCGAACAAGGGTATCAGCGTGGCCCGCAGTCGCCTGTCGGCCATGCTCAACCGGCCACTCTACGACCTCGACCGCCTCGACCTCTCGGCCACCAGCACCTTGCAGTCGGAGTTGCAAAGCCAGGCCAGCGACTACCTCAAGCGCCTGGCCGATCCCGAGGTCGCCAAGTCCCTGGGCCTGTTCGGCGAACACCTGCTGACCCCCACCAGCACGCAACAGGTGCGCTACAGCTTCACCCTTTTCGAACTGACCCCCGACAGTGCGCGGGTACGGGTGCAGACCGACAGCACCGACCAGCCCTTCGACATCAACGAAGGCAGCAAGCTCGAACTGGGCTCCACCGCCAAACTGCGGGTGCTGACCAGCTACCTGCAGATCATCGCCGAACTGCACGACCGTTATGGCAACCAGCCATCCGCCGAACTGAAGAAAGTGGCCAATGACGCCCAGGACCCGATCACCCGCTGGGCAGTGGATTACCTGGCGCAGAACAACGACCGCTCCTTGCCGAAAATGCTCGATGAGGCCCTCAGCCGGAAATACTCGGCCAACCCCGGCGAAAGCTTCTTCACCGGCGGCGGCCTGCACCACTTCCACAACTTCCGCAAGGAAGACAACGGCCGCAGCCCGACCTTGCGCGAGGCCCTGCGCGAGTCGATCAACCTGCCGTTTATCCGCCTGCTGCGCGACCTGGTGCGCTACAGCACCTACCAGGGACCGAACAACAGCGCCGAACTGCTCAAGGACGATAGCGAGCCCCGTCGCCAGGAATACCTGGCGCGCTTCGCCGACCGCGAGGGCACGGCGTTCATGCTGCGCTTCTGGAAGAAGTACCAGAACAAGACCTCCCAGGAACGCCTGGACACTTTTCTTGACAGCATGCATCCGACGCCGATTCGCCTGGCCGCCGTGCATCGCTACCTGCTGCCGAATGCCCCGCAGGCGGCCTTCAACACCTTCGTGCGGGCCCACCTGAAAACCGAGAAAGTCACCGACGAACGCCTGGCCAAGCTGTACAAGACCTACGGCCCCGGCACCTTCGACCTGCCGGACCAGGGTTTTATCGCCAAGGTTCACCCGCTGGACCTGTGGCTGCTGGGTTACCTGTTGAACAACCCCCAGGCGCACTTCAGCCAGGTGGTGGCCGCCAGCGAGTTCGAGCGCCAGGAAGTCTACGGCTGGCTGTTCAAGAGCAAGCACAAGGGCGCCCGCGACAGCCGGATCCGGGTGATGATGGAGATCGAAGCCTTCCTCGATATCCATCAGCGCTGGCAACAGGTCGGCTACCCCTTCGATCACCTGGTGCCGTCGCTGGCGACCGCCATCGGCAGCTCCGGCGATCGGCCGGCGGCCCTCGCCGAACTGGTGGGGATCATCCTCAACGACGGCGTGCGCATGCCGACACTGCGCATCGACAGCCTGCACTTCGCCGCCGGCACCCCTTACGAAACCCGCTTGGTCAACGACCCGAGCAAAGGCAAGCGGGTGCTGCCGTCGGAGGTGGCCACGGCGCTGCGCGAAGCCTTGTCACAAGTGGTGGATGCGGGCACCGCGCGGCGGGTTTCCGGCAGCTTCAAACAGCCGGACGGCACACCGCTGGCCATGGGTGGGAAGACCGGCACCGGCGACAACCGTATCGAAGCCATCGGGTCCGGCGGACGGGTCTTGAGTTCGAAGTCGATCAACCGCACAGCGACCTTCGTGTTCTACATCGGCGACCATCACTTCGGCACCCTGACCGCGTTCGTCCCGGGGCGCTCGGCCGAGTCGTTCAAATTCACCTCGGCCTTGCCGGTACAAGTGCTCAAGGGCATGGCGCCGATCCTGACGCCTTACCTGCAACCGGGCAGCAGCACCTTGTGCACCGCGCAAAAGGTCGCGCAAACGCCATGACGGCAGGAGAAAAACCTCAGCGGGAAGTGTGAAAGCGCTTGGCGAGGGTGTAACTCTTTTTCCAGTAGCTGTTGCTGAGGGAATCGATGCGCACCGTCTTGCCGCTGCGCGGCGAATGAATGAATTTGCCCCCGCCGATATAGAGCCCGACATGATTGACGGTGTTTTGCCCATTGCGCCTGAAGAACACCGCATCGCCGGGCTTGAGGTTGTGCCGCTCGATGGTCCTGGCGTTGGAGCGGCGCATGGCGACGGTGGTGCGCGGCAACTTGATATCAGCCTCCTGCTGAAACAGGTAGACCAGCAGGCCGCTGCAATCGAAACCGTTGACCGACATCCCGCCCCAGCGATAGGGCGTGCCAATCAGTTCATGGGCGCGGCCCACGACATTGTCGATGGGCGCCGGCTTGGCCCGCAGCCCCTGGACCAGCCTCGCCGACAACCCCGGTTTTGCCGCATCGACGGATGCCTGAGCCGACAGGAACAGACCCGGTGATACCCACAGAAGCGCTCCGAACAAGAAACTGGACACGATAAGTCCCGCCTTTTTGACACCAGGCGGCATGGTAAAGAGCTGTCCCAGCCCTTGATTAGAGTGCTTTTCTTCGATTCACGTAGGGAAAATCCTCAGAAACAAACAGAAAAAACACCGGAGCCTGGCAGGCACATGAGCGCCAACGGGCTGAATGTCCGTTCGTCATTTTTTCTTGTCGCGCGCTTAAGATATATCTTAAGGTATATCTTAAGAAGACAGGAGAAAGAGAAATGAGAGAGGAACATCCCCACCATCGTCATCATCCGCGAGAACTCGGCGATGGCCATGACGGTTTCGAACGCCGCCCTGGTCGTGAACGTGGTGGCCGCGGCCCCCGGGTCTTCGCCCCCGGCGACCTGAAGCTGTTGCTGCTGGCGCTGATTGCCGAACAGCCCAGCCACGGCTACGACCTGATCCGCCAGATTGAAGGCATGTTCGACGGTGCCTACAGCCCGAGCCCTGGCGTGATCTACCCGACCCTGACCTTCCTCGAAGAAAGCGAATTGATCATCGGCGATGCAGCCGACGGGAAAAAGCGCTACGGCGTGACCGACGCCGGACGCCAGTCCCTGGTCGAACAGGCCGTGGCCCTCGATGGCGTGCGCATGCGCATCGATGTCAGCAAACGTTCGCTGCGCGGCCATGAACGGCCGTTGGAAATCCACGAAGCGGTGCACAACCTGCGCCACGCCCTGCAACTGCACAACGGCCGCTGGAGCCAGGAAGAAATCCTGCGGGTTCGCGACCTGCTGAACAACACCGCCAAGGCCATCGTTGATGGGCCTGTATCGGCCCCATCCTGCTCGGAGCAACCGGAATGAATGCAGTCAATCAACCAGGGATTCACCGTGTCATGCACGAGATCAAGCGCCGGCGCCTGGAAGTGCTGCGGGTGGTCGACCTGACGCCGCGCATGCGCCGCATCACCCTGGGCGGGCCGGAGCTGGCGGGCTTTATCAGCCTGGGCACGGACGACCATGTGAAAGTATTTTTCCCACAGAACGCCGCCGAACAGGCCGCGCTGGACACCATGGTACTGGGGGCCAAGGACAATGGCCCGCTGCCGGCCATGCGTGACTACACCCCACGGCGTTATGACCTGGAAAGCGCTGAACTGGATATCGACTTCGTTCTCCACGGCGACGGTCCCGCCGCGACTTGGGCGGCCCAGGCCGCGCCCGGTCAGTGCCTCACTATCGCCGGCCCGCGGGGTTCGATGGTGGTGCCGGATATCTTCGACAGCTACCTGCTGATCGGCGACGAAACCGCGCTGCCGGCGATTGCCCGACGCCTGGAAGGCCTGGCGGCCAATCGCCGGGTGCGGGTGGTAATCGAGGTGGAGAATGCGGCGGAGCAGCAAGTGCTGCAGAGTCCGGCGCAGGTCGAGGTGACCTGGGTGCGGCGCGATATGCCGGAGCAGGATCTGCTGCACACCGTCGAACAGCTGAGCATCCCCGAGGGCAGCCTGTACGCCTGGGTCGCGACCGAAGCGGCGCTGTCACGCAAGATCCGCAAGGTGTTGCTTGGCAGCCATGGTTTGAACGAGGAATGCCTCAAGGCGGTCGGCTACTGGAAACTGGACGACAGCACCGAGGAGTGATTCGTCGGTAGGGAGGGCCTCTTCGCGGGCAAGCTCCGCTCCCACAATAAGGTTGTGTCGTATGCAAAATCGGTGAACGACACAACATTGTGGAGCGGAGCTTGTCGGGACGCCACACCGCCGTGAAAGCGTCAGTCCAGACACCACCGCGCTACCTGCCGCTCCGCCATCGATCCAGCGCAATCAACACACCCGACACCAGCAAAAACCCCAGCAGAATCTGCCCGGCATGGATAAACACCTGTGGATAACCCAACTTATCCACATCGAAAAAAGGATACGGATACACCCCGATCAGATGCCCGCGCAATAGCACATAGGCGAAATAGACTATGGGGTAGAGCGCCCAGGGCAACCCATTCCACAGCCGCAAGGTGCCCTTCTTCACGCAACACCACCAATAGACCACAAACAACAGCGGCATCACGTCGTGCAGCAACTCATCGGCCAGCCATTGAAACCCCTGGGGATGCCACAGATGGCGTAGCAGCAGGTTGTAGGCCAGCCCGACCACGACGATGCTCGCCGTCACGCCAGTCTGCACCGTCGGTTTGAGAAACCAGCGCCTGCCCGCTGAGTCCCGGGCGGTCACCGCGCAGGTCAGCACCGTCGCTGCCAGGGTATTGGTCAGCACCGTGAAAAAACTGAAAAAGGTCACCAGCCCGCCGATCAGGCTGGCCTCCACCTGCCAACGAAAAATCAGCAGCAGGTACATCTGAATCGCCAGCCCGCTCCAGCCCAGCAGCGCCGCGCCCAACAGCAGGATCCGAGACCCGCCACCCGAGGTTTCGACAGCGCTGTGCATCGCTCCGGTTCCCGCGCTCACAGCTCGCGCTTGGTACGCGCCAGCTTGATATAGAGGGCCTCGACCTTCTCCCGCGCCCAGGGCGTCTTGCGCAGGAAGGTCAGGCTCGACTTGATGCTCGGGTCACTCTTGAAGCAACGGATATCGATGCGTTGCGCCAACCCTTCCCATTCGTAATGGGCCACCAGGGCATTGAGAATCTGCTCCAGGGTCACGCCATGCAAAGGGTTGTTGTTCGATGCCGTCATGCCAGGCCTTCAGGTCAGGAAATGGAAGAAGCCGCGCACCTTAGCCGAGCCTTGGGGCGGGGGGAAGAGCCACGGGCGAAGACAAACCGTCCAGTGCCTGGGATAAGTGTAGGACCACTCTGAGTTTTCCATCCAACGGCACCCAGGTACCGACAGGATCAACCGCTCAGCGCTTGCCTTTCCACCGATCCACGGCAATCACCACCAGTGAAATCACCACAAACGCCACCAGTACCATCACGGCATTGATAAACACCTGTGGATAACCCAGCGTGTCCACTTCGATAAAGGGATAGGGGTAGGTGCCGACAAAATAGCCACGCACCAGAGCGTAGATGAAATAGACCAGCGGATAGATCAGCCACGGCCACACATTGCTCCCATGCAAGGTGCCCTTGGGCACGCAGAACCACCAATAGAGCACAAACAGCACCGGCATCACATCGTGCAGCAACTCGTCGGCCACCCACTGCAGGCCCTGGGGGTTCCACGTATGGCGCAGCAGCAGGTTGTACGCCAGCCCAACCAGCACGATGGCGGCGACCACACCGCCCTGGACCGAGGGTTTGAGACAGAAACGCCGGATGGGCGAATCCCCCGACGTCGCCGCACAGGTCAGCACCAGTGCCACCAGGATATTGGTCAGCACCGTGAAATAACTGAAGAAAATGTCCACCCCGCCCAACAAGCTCTTGTCGCCTTGCCAGCGCGACATCAGGATCAGGTAGAGCTGGAGGATCAGGGCAAACCATCCCAGCACTGCCGCGATCTTCACCGCAATCCCGCCCCCACTTTGCGTTAACACCATTCCGTCGCTCATGACCAGGCTCCTGGCTACGCGGCACCTGCGACGGCAAAGCCCCATGGTTGAGTGCTTATGAAACAGGCGGACTGTTGAGCAAGACCCTAGAAGAACCCGGGACTAGACTCTACTGTCAGAAATGACAGTCCTGACCAACGGTCGTCGCTGTTCACAGCCTGCCGCGCCAGCGATCCACGGCAATCAGCATCAGAGACACCAGCACGAATCCGAGCAGTACCGCTCCGGCATTGATAAACACCTGGGGATAACCGAGCGTGTCCACTTCGATGAAGGAATAAGGGTAGGAATCAATCAGCCGTCCACGCACCAGGATACAAACGAAGTAGATCAGCAGATAAATCACCCAGGGCAGCATATGCCGCCATTGCAGCCGCCCCTTGGTCACACAGAACCACCAGTAGAGTAAAAACAGCACGGGCATCACGTCGTGCATCAACTCATCAGGTACCCACTCGAAGTCCTGGGCGCTCCACGGAACGCGCAACAACAGGTTGTACACCAGCGCGACCAGCACCACGCTGACTGACACGCCGCCCTGAACCGAGGGACTGAGAAAGAAACGATGCGCCGCCGAATCCCCCAATGTCGCCGCGCAGGTCAGCACCAGCGCCACCAGGATATTGCTCAGCACCGTAAAATAACTGAAGAAGACGTCCAGTCCGCCCAACAAGCTCCCAGCGGCCTGACAGTTCTGGTAGAGCTGGATGCCCAATGCCACCCATCCCAGAAGTGCCGCCGCCTTCAGGGAGACTCCACGCCAGCCTTGTGTCAAAACCCGGTCACTGTCCATGACCTTGGCTCCTGACTCTCTCAACTAGAGCATAGCCGTGTATTAACGGTTCCTGAAAACGGTCAATGGATCACCACCGAATGCGACTTTGCTCTTTCATTTGTATGAAGTTTCCTAGAAAATTCTGACCGCTTGCGCCTGCCAAAACACGTGGCTAGTCTTCGTTCGTCACTGCCAATTCAGTGATCGGGTTTAGTAGCCCGCGTGAGCTTTAGGCGCATGGCGTCATCATGCCATCAGGTCCTTTTATTGCCTGAACATTATGGTGGCTGTGCGCAGGGCGCCTTCGGGTGCACCGGTTCCTTAGCTCGCCGGCCTACTAACCTGCGTACAGCTGCCACCCTCAAATCGTTTAGTAGCGACTCGGTAGCAGCTCAACCTACGTTGAGAGAGCTAAATCAATGTCGAAGATTACCCCCGATCCCCCCGTCAACCCGCAGTACAAGCACGACAAGACCACCGACCGGGTATTCGCCCATTACAACCTGCCACCGGTTGAACCGCCCGAACCTTACAAGCTGCCGGAAAGCCTGTACCAGATCCGTGCGGATGTGCGCTCGGAAGAGTCGTTGACCACTGCCTACGAGTTGCTGGAGTCGGCCGCCGCGACGGCCTATGAATCCGTGGAAAACCTGAGCGGTGCCAATCGCAAGGTAGTACTCGGCGTGGTGCATCTGATCGAGTTGGCGAAGGCGTTGGTGGATTCGGCGTTGAATGAGCGCGGGGGACAACACCCATAAGTTTTGCGGCGCCTGGACGGACGCCTTCGCGGGCAAGCACCGCTCCCACAGTATTTGAGTCGAGCCTAGATGTTGTGCACGACACAAAACCTAATTTTGAGTCGAGCCTAGATGTTGTGCATGACACAAAATCTAATTTTGAGTCGAGCCTAGATATTGTGCACAACACAAAACCTAATTT